>NZ_JBIRXS010000014.1:0-166136 GCF_044389235.1 Rhodococcus sp. NPDC019647
CCGCGGCGCTGCTCCCGGTGCTCCGCACCGGGAGACGGGGCGAGTCGCTGCGCTCCCCGCCAGGGAGCCGCTGCGCGGCTCGCAGTGGGTCAATTCCCGTTGCCGTCGATCGAGTCGCTTCGCTCCTCTGAGTTTCCGAAATTAGGTTCTCAACTGCTCTTTTCATCGGAAAGCTCGATTCAGTCCCCCCACATCCCAACGAGGCTGGGGGCGGGGGCCCTCCCCACCGACCACTCGCCTTCCCGCGCCACCCATTGTCATACCCACAGCATACCACCCATCCTTCATGCAACTCGAAACAGTCGAAAATCTCATAATCTCCAAATTTGTTGATTTACAACATATTACGAATCTTATAATCTGCCATTTGTGCACAACTCATGTAAAAGATTATTCACCAACTGATTACTCAAATATATTGCTAATCAACAACTTTCAAAATCAGCCCAAAACCACATGAAACAGACACCCACGCGCACCCCGGCGCCGGCACTCCCCCGGCACGTCGCCGACACCCCCACATCACAAACCGGGGACATGTCACCACACCAGGTCACAGCACCATTACGCCCCCACACAAGTACACCGCCCGCACCCCGGAAGTCGGGCGCGGGCCGCCGCCAGCCCACGCAGATCCCCTAGCTTCGCCGGCGGTTCAGTCGGGGGTGAAGAACAGCTCCATCCCGATCATGAACCACGCCACCATCGCCGCCGTCGGCGCAAAGGGCCTCCCGCACCGGATTCACATGCGCCCGCTCGGTGCCCAGCACCTGACTGAGCTGTCCTGATCGACACCGTCGGAGCGTTGCCCCCGAAACCGAAGATCGGATACAGCCGGGGGCGTTTGCGGGCGATCAACTTCGTGGCCTTCGTCCAGCCCACGTCCCGCAGGCCGCGGAGCGCGGTTTCCAGGTCCCAGGCGGGCCATCCCGGGGTCAGCGGGACCGGTTCGTCGACCAAGACCCGATCCGGGCCCACCGCCGTCAGAAGGACGTTCAGGATCGCCCGCGCCGCCCTCGGTGGGACCTGCACGGACAGGAACACCCGCCGCGACCAGATCGTCCGCGGTGAACCGGTCCGCCTCCCTCACCCGGTCCCCGGTCCTCGACCACGAGTCGAAGTACACTCCGACGTAGGCGCCGTCGCCGCCCAGATACGGGCGGTCGCAATACCGGTTCAGGGCCGCGATTGCCGCAGCGTCCGAATCCGTCACGAGGGCGGTCGGCAGCCGCAATGTCATACCCGCACCCTCCCACCCTTCAGGTGCCGGCGACCGGGAGCCGAGCCGAAGTGCGGCCGTGCGGGGCCACCAGGATGATGCGGTCGCACACCCCACCGACCTGGGCGTCCGAGTAATTCGTGTGGTTTCGCGGAGGTGATCGACCGGCTCCGCGGGGATGTCCGTGGTCCAGGGCAAGCGGTCGCGGCGGACCCGGCCGCAACAACCCCGCAGCGGTTACAAATAGACGACGTCTGCATCCGCCCGCACCCCTGCACTCACCCGGCGAGGACAAGGGCCGGGTCTGCGGGTCGCGACCTGAAGCAGTTCGCGTTCCACCATCGGGATCCGGCGACAGTCGGTAGGTCATCTTGTCGGCGGCCTCGAGCCGCGAAGATCCCCGGCGGCCACCAGCTGGCTGCAACTTTCGCGGTAGTCGATCACGTCGCCGCTCTACAGCCGGGTTCGCATCTGGGGCTCTGGTTGAATTCAGTCTTCGAAACTGACACCACGATGGGCATCGCGGCGGATCTGCTTCAGCCGATCTTCCGCTAGTCGCAAGGCCACCTTGTGTTCTTCCACCAACTTGATTGCGTCGAACTCTGCTGCGGTCACAATAGGCTGATCAGGAACTGTTTGATGTGGTGGCGGAGCTGCTGGCCCGATCCGTTCGGCCCGGACCACCCCTCGTCGCGCCGAGCATTCCGGGCAATCCTCGACTGCGATCGTCCGGGATGTGGAAGTGCGGTGCTGTCTACCCTGGACTGTGTGTCCACACGTGAGTGTGGACTTCCAGATGTCGAGTTCGTGTTCGGGCGTCTTCGAGGCCCTCCCGAACTCTTTTCTGATGACGTCAATCTGCCGGGAGCTGAGCGGCGGTGGCGGGAAGCAGAATCCACAGTGTGTGATCCGTGAGCTATCGATGCCGGTTCGGTAGGCCTGGCAGTCGCGGTGTCTATCGAGGTAATACTTGTTCTCGGCAGCGTATTCCGCACTTTCAGCCGGGGTCATATGGATCTGTGCCGGCCATGGACCGCGGTTGTCGATGAACGGCCTGCCGCATCCTCGGCAGGGCATGTTCGCTTCGAACTCGGCACGGGTCAGGTATGTTCCGTTCTTCTCCCATTCGAGTCGCTTCAGGGTTTCGCGCCGATCCCGTTCCTCGGCTTCGAGTGCGTGACGCATGACTTTGTCGGCGGCGCGCTGTTTCTTTTGTTCCTCCGTGAGTCTGGGCATGCGGGGGACGGTAGTGCCAATCACGTTGTCGCCGCTACGGCCCCTAAACGCGCTTGAACCCCTTCATCTGTCCCATTGTCATCGATTGTCATCGACAACATTCGCCGGCAAGTGGCCCTGTTGCGCGGGCTCGCCTCCGATTCGTCGGAAAGGGTCAGCGCTCGGCCCACTGCTGGCGCAGGTGATCCCACGTTGCCTCTCGGCTCGTCGTGGGTATCCCGGCGAGAATGCTGTTGTAGCACCCGGCGGCCGCGGTCAGTGCAGCATTCAGCTCGTGGAGGGAATCGGGTAGCGGGCTGCCTTTTGCCTGTGCTGGCCAGTTGTCGTGCCAGTCGGGCCCGGGTGTTCGTAGCTCCGGTGGAAGTTCCATGTGATTGCGCACCCGGCGTTGGTTCTCGAGCGCCTCGACTGCCTGTCCCAGAGGGATCGGCAAGCTCTGGCTGATGAGGAGGAGATCGACGAGATCGCGGTACCGGGTCGAGGTGTCACCGGGCGGCGGTTGACCGTTGCGCAGGTGGTATTCGTATATGGCGCAGAGTTTGTCGGCGATCTGGTCGGCGATCGGGTAGACGCGGACCCGGACGGGTTCTACGGTATCGCCCAGGTCGATCACGTGCGGGATCGGATGGATCTCGACCGGTCCGACCAGCCCTCGGTGGGTGACCAGGTCGATGGGGAAGTTGTCGAACACCGTCGTCCCGAGCCGTACCTGCACACTGATCCGAGCGCCCTTGTCGTCGGCGATGTCCTCCTTGCGCGCGATCGTGTAGGTGAACGGGTCGACCTCGTGGCGGAGTATCTCTCGTAGTTTGTCGATGGCGTCTGCGATGTCGGTGAAGGCGGTGGACATCAGGTCGACGTCCTTGCTGTAGCGGGCCTTCGGGAGCCGCACCATCATGCCGGTGCCGCCCTTGAGCACCCAGCCGTCGGGGTCGGCGTCAAACACCCTGGCCAGAAAGCGTGTCATGACGTACGTGCGGCGCAGTTGCTGCAGCGGTTGCCCGCTGCTCGCGGAGCGGTTCTTCAGTCGTTGCTGGATCGAGGCCCGAAATTGATGGGGGGACTGCGTCATTTAGGGAGTCTCATTCGTGTCGAGGCCGGCCTGTGCGTTCGGTATCGCCATCTTGCGCATCCGGAGTCGGGTCCCCGGTGCCCGCCGCCTGGTTCGGCGGTTGCTGTTCGCCACGCAGCCGCGCGGCCATGTTCGCGGCGGCACGGCGGGCCACCGGTTCGATGGCCTTCGCCACCGATGTCGTCATCATGTCTGTGGACGGTGTCTGCAGGCTCTGCAGGAGCGCGGTGCGGGCCGCCTCCATCTCGGGAGGGCCGGCGGCGGCCGCGGCGAGAGCGCGGAGCTGCTCGCCCAGTGGTGCGAGTTGGGTAACCGCGAGGCCCCCGAGTGCGTCCGCGACGCGCGCGTCGTTGGACCTCTTCAGTAGCTCATCGAACCGGCCGGTGGAGGCGGCGAACGCGAAGGGCAGCACACGGTCATCGCGGTCGAGGTCGGCGACCGACCGGGTCGCGAGTGCGGCCGAGGGGCGGTCGGGTAGGCGCGGACCCGCCCGATGGTCGGTAGCGAAGTGGGCAGCTGATGCTTTCGTGCTTCTCCGGTACGCGTCGGCGAGGCCGAGGGTGTTCTGGGAGACCCCGGCTTGGGCGATCAGGGAGTCGAGGAAGGGCCTGCCGTCGCCGAGGACGTGGCCGTAGTCGAAGGCGGACGAGGCGAGGGTGCTCTCGAGTTCCGGGACCGAGACGAGTTCGCGGGCGAGGGCGTCACGGACGATGCCGGCGAGGTGGCCGCCGTCGATTCCCTCGGCGGCGAGGTCGGCGATCGTGCGCCGTGCCGTGGTCACCGGGAGCCCGTCGACGACGGTCCAGTCGTCGACGGCGACGGTTCCGGTGTGGATGCGGATGTCGGGCAGGCGCAGCCGGATCCGTCGCCGGCAGGTGAGCTCGGTCAGGTCGGCGTCGAGGTCGCCGACCTCGTGCAGGTGCGCGGCGCTGCGATGGGAGACCACTCCCCCGGGAAACGGCTGGGACAGGCGCTCCCAGGCGGGGGTGTGCAGGTCGAGCGCGACCCACGCGACGCGCAGGTCCTGGCGGGGGTCGTACGGGAGTCTGGTCATGCGGTAGATCCCGTGATGCACACGCTCGAGCGCGCCGCGGTCCGCGAGCCGTTTCATCTGCACCGCGGTGACACCGAGCATCCGGGCCTGCGCCGAGGTGATCAGGCCCCATTGCTCGGCACCGAACTCCGCCACCGCCACGGCAGCATCACTCATCTTCACGGCACAATAATATCACCCAGAATGCAATTTTCTTGCCCTATTCCGGTGCGGTCGGGGTGCTGCGCACGTCTCGAGGGGGTGCCCCGCAGGGCTCAAGTTCGGATGTGATTCACATAACTACTTGTCGGTAACATCGTCTCGACAGCGAAGCGTACCCTTACTCCAGAGTCAGGTAGGCGACTACAGCAGCACTGTAGATAGACAATGCGAGGGGGTGATCAGGGTGGTGGTACACGAAGAGAACGGCTTCCTCGAGTATCTGGATCTTCAGGGCGACCTCCCCGACCAGGTCACCAAGTCGGAATTGCTGGCGCAGGTCCGCGAGGCCGGGTTCTCGCTGAGCGATCGGCAATTGACGTTCTACGTGACCGAAGGTCTCGTACCCCGCAGCGTGCGGGTCGGGACGCGGGCCGGGACGTACCCGGTAAGCGTGGTCTGGTTGATGAAGTGGATCCTCCAGGCCCGTGACGCCGGCGTATCGATCGAGGCGCTCAAGGAACTGCTGCCGGTGTGGAAGTTCCTCATCCGCGCCCAACGGGACGAACTACTCGACATCGGCGGACTCGAATCCGTCGCCCGCCAGCACGTCACCTCCTACGAGGCGTCCCTCGGCGTGCCGCGGGTGGTGTCCTACGTGCTGATGCGCGCCTGCTGCCCGACGTGCCGCGGGAAGATCCGGGTCGTGTACAAGGACGGGACGGAGAGGTCCCTCAACGACGCCGACGCGACGATCGGTTTCGCGATCGCCCGAACCCCCACAGACGATGCCGACGACGCGGCGGCGGGGACGCCGCAGTGGTGGGCCTCGGCCCGGATCGCCCTGTCGATTCCGAGCAACCACTCGACCGACCCCACGACGGTCATCCTCGGGGTGAAACCGAACGAGGCGCTACCTCCGGACCCGAGCGACCACCCCGGCCACAATCAAGCCTCAACCGAAGAGGAGGAACACATGTGACATCAACCCGGAGTAACAGGTGAGGCGGGCACTGGACATGACCGCCTCAACCCGAGGGCCGCTACGCAACCCGTCTTCGCAGACCCAGCGTAACGCCCTCACTCACCCGACGAAACATCGGCACACAAGAGTGAGGAAATTATTCTCGTGGCAATCAACATCACCGGCATCCGCCTGTCCGGCGGCACCGACCACCAGCACATCGCCCGCCTGTGGTGGACGAACCCGTCGGCCGGCAAGACCGGCGAGAACACCCGCGCACAGATCGTGGCGTGGATCGAGAACGAGGACGGCAAGGCCTACGTCGAGGACGCCCGCGGCAACCGCGTCGACGTCGGCGTCGTCAGCCCCGCCCGGGGTGAGAAGTATCTGCGGACCTACGCAGATCGGGTGTGGACCAACAACCTCCTCGCCCTGCCTCGGCGGTAGCACCGACACCGACACCGGCGACGCAGACAGGATCCCGTCCGCGTCGCCGGACATTCCGGTGAGCAGCCAGATCAGTTCTGCTGCCCCACAACACCGTTCTCCCTTCCGGCCACATCACTGGCCGGCCCTCTTTTCTGGGAAGGAATAGCCCCATGGGCCACACCGTCGACGGCGCATTCGCCGAATTCGACCGCAACCTCAACCTCGATCCGCAACAACGCGAGCAGGCTCAGCACAAGCACACCGCCATCCGCGACGTCCTCGACGATGCCGGCTTCGTCGCGACGAGCTTCCTGCAAGGGTCCTTCGCCCGCAAGACTATGCTCGCACCGCTCAAGGACGTCGATATCGTCATCGTCCTCAAAGACACTCACTGGGAACAACTCCAAGGCCCCGACGGTCCCGCCACGGCGATGGCCTGGTTCCGCCGCGCGATCGAAACGGTGTGGCCGGAAGCAGAATTCGACGAGGGTGACAAGCCGTCCGGAAAGGCCCTGCGGGTGACCTTTCCCGACATCAGCTTCGACATCGACCTGGTCCCCGCGTTCGACCTCGACGGCGCCGACGTGCTGATCGGCGACCGGGATCAGCAGCACTGGGAGCCCAGCAACACCCGACGCCAGCTCCGCGCCGTCGCCACCCGCAACCAGGCCACCGGCGGACGCTTCGTCCACCAGGTCCGCCAGCTCAAGGCGCTGGTCAAGAACCACGAGGAGCAGCTCGGCTTCGTCAAGGGGATCCTGGTGGAATCCCTCGCGTACGCGGCGATCCACACCACGAAGACCGACAAACGTGCCGTCGCGGAGTCTCTCGAACACGCGAAGAACGCGGTCCGCGGTGCGGTGATCGAACCCGCCGGCGATGACGACGTCACCGTCAAGTGGTCCCAGTCTGAGCGTGAAGTCGCCGCCGGGAAGTTCTCCGACTTCGCCGCCCGGGCAGCCGAGGCACTCGACCTCGAAGCAGATGGCGATACCGAAGCCGCGATCGACATCTGGCACAGCCTTTTCGGCGATAGCTTCCCCGCCGCGACACCCCGGTCACCCGGCGCCGCGCTCGCGGCGTGGAACACCGTGGGCAGTCGGACCAGCACCGGCCGGCCGACAACCTCCACCAGTGGCCGGCAACCGACCCGTCCGGGGCGGGCATGGGCACCGCGCTGACCGACCTGTTCGCCGATCCCGGGCGGGCGATCGCCCGGCTGACGACGATGCAGGCCGGCATCGTCGTCGACCGGGCCTGGGCACCACGCATCGGCGGATACGTTCTCGACCTCACCTTCGCCCCGCCCCCGGAAACCGCCACCGCCGGCTACCACAAGGAGCGGGCCCGTATCAGCATCCGCGAGTACGGCGACCCCCTGACGTTTCCCCTCGGACCCGAGCGCCGATGGAAGCACCGCTATCCCGCACCGCTCGGCGCGGACAACGACTACTGGGGGCAGCTCTGCCTGTGGTTTCCCAACGATCCGCGACCGCTGAAATGGGTTCCGGAGGACGGACTCGAGGACTACGTCGACCGCGTGCACCGCCACCTGTTCCTCGAACAGCACTGGCGCCGCACAGACAACTGGCCTACCGAGGACGCACCACACGGCACCCCCACCACGCACAATCTTCCGACCCCCTCGGCGATGGACACCTACCCAATCGCCAGCCGAGCACTGCGCAGGGCGGTCCGAACATGGCAACACCGCCGTCCCACCAACCACGAGCACGACGACCTCCGGAAGAGCCGATGACCGACCTACCCAGCCTCGTACAAGTAGTCCCCCTCGCACTCGGCTCCTCCGTGCTCGGCGGCCTCCTCACCGCCGGCATCAGCGGCCTACGCGAAACCGCCGGAAAACGCCGCGAGGGATACACCCTGGCCACCCGCACCCTCGTCGCCCGAGCCGAATACCCCTACCGCATCCGACGACGCACCTCCGACAACCCCGAAACCCTCACCGCACTCACCCAACTCGGTGGCGATATCCAAGAACAGCTCACCGCCTCCCGGATCTGGGTCAGCACCGAAAGCCTCCGCCTAGGGAAGATCTACGCGAAAACTATCGCGAACATCGACGCCGCAGTCGGTCCGGCAACCCAGGACGCCTGGTCGCAGCCACCGGTCACCAGCGGCAACCAGATGAACCTCAACGGGTGGGGCCCAGGCAGCCAAGACGACCACATCACCGCGTTCGAACGGGCAGTCCGGTGGCGATTCGGGATCCTGCGCCTCATCCCCTTCACCCCTGCCCTCCCGTAGCCGTTGCGGGAACGTCCCGGGCGCAACGCAGCCCACCTGCCCGGGCGTGTCCGACCAGCCGAATACACTGCCGGGCCAATGGACAGCGCACACATCATCACAATGCCCGCCCTCGGCGTCCTCCTCGCCGACGACCTGGTCAACCTCGACAGCGACTGGGTCGAATCGGTCCGGAAAAACTTCGTCTGCGAAACCGACGGCTGCCACGCACGCGTCATCGCCGTCATCGGCCGCACCCCACCCCTGCGCCGTGCACCGCACTTCCGGTCCCACCCCGACTCGGTGCACGAACCGCACTGTCTGTACGCCGACGTCGTCATCGAATCCACCAGCAACGGGAGGCGAACCGGACAACCCACTCACCGGCCAGCACTCTTACCCAAGCCGGCTGGTACCCATGACCGAGCGGACCATCACCACACCCGACGACAACAGCGCCGTCAACCACTCCCGCGGCGGGTCATCCTCACGCCGGACCAGAGGCGACGGCTCCACCACGGTCGATCACCACACCCGGGGAATCGCCCGCACCATCCGCCCGCTCTGCCGCGCCTTCATTGCCCACCCCCACCACCGCAGGGACATGCTCATCGACATCCCCGGCGTCGAGGCCACCCACTACCAATTCGCGTTCAAGCGGCTCCGCGACACCCGCCAGTCCCTCCCGCGGGAGCGGTACCGCCGCGTCTTCTACGCGCCCCTGCGTATCTTCGACCGGCCTGACGAAACCGACGACCGCACGGTCGTCACCCTCTACGCCGGTCGACGCGACCCCGCGGCCAATCGGCTCATTGAGCCGTATCGACTGTTCATCGACCACACCGGATGGACCGACAGCCGCATCCGCACCCTTCGGCGCGACTTGCGCGATGCCCGCGACGAAGCCGAGGACGACTACCTCAACCATGCCGCATCGAAAACCTGGGCCTTCTTCATCGGATCGCAGGACGCCGGCGACCCCTCCGTCTTCCTGGTCGACACTCCGGGCCACATCTGCTTCATCACCGCCGAGATCACACATCCCCGTCTCTGAAGTCGGGTCCCATTGTCGGTGCACGACGGCTTGTCCATCAGCGCCGATCAGCGGAGCCTGCGGATCGTGGGCCGCGGCGGCAGCGGAAGCGGGCCGCAACGAAGAGCCGCCTACCCCTGAAGGGACGCGACGATGCGGTGTGACAGAACAGCCGCTGGCCGCAATAGCGACGACCGACCTTCCACGCTGACTGCGTACACCTCACCCGTCACGCTGCGGGCGGACGTCAGCGCGGCGCGGATCCGCCAGGACTGACAAGTCTTCTGCACCACGAGGGTTCACCTCGCCCTACTCGGTTCCCTCACTCACCCGCTGCTTGTGAAGAAACTGCCCGTTCAGACCGCTGCAGGGTCGTTGCTCAGAGGAATGCTTGACCCCTTGACTTGACCTCCTTGACCGAGGATCACGGTGGCATGAGCACACCACTCAAGAAAGTCGCCGACGACCAGCTCACTGCCAGCGGGATGGCCGCCGAGCAGCTCGACGACGTCGACGCCAAATACGTCGCCGCCGGCGTGAAGAACGTGCTCTCGAACCTCAAGGCCCGCCGCGCATGGGAGAACCACATCGGCGCGATCTTGACCCACAAGCAGGCCGTCGACGCCACCGGCTGGACGAAGCAGGCCCTCAGCCAAGCCGTCAAAGAGTCTCGGGTCCTGCGCCTCGAGGCCGCCGACGGGACGATCGGCTACTGGTCGGGCGGATTGACCGACACCGCACCCCACGTCCCGATCCGGGGAATCAAAGACGTCCTGAAAGTGTGGGCGCACGCCGACGTCCAGTCCTGGACCATCGCCTCGTGGATGTCGAGCCCACGACCCGAACTCGACGACCGCACCCCGAGACAGGCCCTCCTCGACGGTGACACCGTCGATGTCGTGACGCTCGCCCGGCAGGTAGCCGAACGGCTGGCTTCGTGAGCGCTTCCCGAGCGACACAACACCTCGCCGACCCGCCGTCCCCGGACACGCTCCGGGGACGGTTCCCTGTTTACGCTGTGCCCGCCGGCACGACGATGCACCGCACGCACGGGGCCAAGTTCGCTCGGGTTCGGCACCAGCCTCGGGGGCCGCTTCGACATTCCCGGCCCCGACGGGACCTGCTACACCGCCGAGTCCGAACTGATCACCCTCCTCGAGACCTGGTGCGGAATCCAACTCATCCCGAGCCCGGAGATCGCACAACGAGTCATCTCCGCGGTGGTAGTCAACCGAGAACTGCACCTCGCCGACGCGACCTCGAACGCCGCGATCGGATTCGGAATGACGTCCGAGATCTCGACAACCACTGACTACGCGCTCACCCAGCAATGGCCACAGGCACTACACGCAGCCGGCTTCGATGGAATCCGATACTGGGCGCGGGACGAAATGACCCACGTGCACGCCTGCGTCGCCCTGTTCGCACCCAGTGGGGACCAGACCAGCACGGTGGCAGTCCCCAGCGGCTTCACAGTGGTGGGCACCGACACGTTTGCCGGATCGCACCGACCTCTGGGATTCGCTGTACGAGACGGCCGGGATCGAAGTCCTGGACATCCCCGGCAGCATCTAAAGCCAGGCCGTCCCGAGACATCGCTGAGCGTCTCGGGATGGGCGTCTCGGGGTGGCATCGAAGGCGCGACCCCGGGCCGTGCGCGCTAGAGAGCCGTAGAGAACGCAACAACGGTGGTCACCGAACCACCCATCCGACTCTGCGATCGCGTGAAGGAGTGCACTGTCCACGAGGAGGTCGAGCAGCTCTCCGGTGGACTCTGAGACCCCCGACGCCGAGTTCGGCGGGAACAGCCGACGATCTGGTCGCCCGGGCGGTGGCCGGCGCTCTCACGCAGGGTCCTGGGTGCAGGTCGCCGCGCCATACGATCCGGCACCGTGCCGGTCAGCGGAAGATCGTCCACACCGCGGCGGCGGCGAGCGCTACTACGACCACAACCATCACCACGGTGACGAGGGGTTCGTGATCGGCGAGAAGTTGCTGCATGACAGGAAGTCTCCCAGTCCCGGTTCCCATCAGAGCAAGCTAGCGAGCGCGAGCACCGACACGCGCACTGACCGCATGGAAGCACCGGCAACGACCTGCACGCCCCAGACGACGGCAAACCAGTATACGGAGCCGAACCGACGCCTAAATCCCCTCACCGCCCAGGATGTTGAGCCCCCGCACGCCGCACCCCGAGAGCCTGTCGCGCCGCCGGACCCTCTAGTGTGGCGGGTCCAAACCCGCAGAGCATGAGGAAGCAGCAGTCATGGCCACCGACTACGACGCCCCCCGAGTCACCGAATCCGACGAGCCGGACACGTCCCTCGAACAGCTGACCGCCAGCCGGAAAGACACCCAGTCCCCCGCCGTGGACGTCGAGGACGCCGACACCGCCGAGTCCTTCGAACTGCCCGGCGCCGACCTGTCCGGTGAAGAATTCACCGTCCGCGTAATCCCCAAGCAGTCGGACGAATTCACCTGTACCAGTTGCTTTCTGGTCCACCATCGCAGCCGCCTCGCCGAACATCAGCAGCTGATCTGCCGGGACTGCGCCTGAGAACGTCGATCAATCGGAGTGCCTCGCATCTCCGGAATCCCGGCTTCCCGGATTCGGACGTCATCGTCGTCGCCGAGCAACCTCTCACGTCGCCCGTGGGCTCGCGGCCGAGGCGTTGCGGATTCAAATCCTGGCGGGTGGCACGTGGCACGGACGGAAAGGTCAGGGCTCGGGTCGGTCGGCCGGAATCTGCGGGTAGACCACGACACCGTTCTCCTTCACCCACGTCTCATCTCCATCATCGGCGTGCTCGACGAGCAGCTCGACCGTCGGGATCTCCGCGGACAGTGGATGATCGAACGCAGCCCGCGCGTTACGCGCGCACACCGTCTCTTCGGAGTCGCCGGCGTAGAGGGCGTCGATGACGAACCCCGGGGTGAACCGGCCACCGAACCCGTCACCGCCACGCAGCGCTTCCTGCCTGCCCCGCCACCAACGGGTGAGGGCACGGGCCCGCACAATGTGCGCCGGTGCCTCGACGTCGAGGATCGTGAACTTCTCATACTCCGCGTACGCGAGATCTCTCAGTAGCCGCGGGCCGAGGCCGGGCCAGCTGAACGTGCCCTCGAGGACCAGGTTCTCCCCACGGGCCAGACAGATCTCGGTGATGATGTCGAGGAGCTTCGTCGACTCGGTGTGCACCAGGGTGGCGAGTTCACGCGGCATCAGGCGGTGCCCGTCCGCGAGGTCGATCTCTAGGAGGTCGGTGTAGATGCCCTGCTCGACGGCGTCCCGCAGCAGAAAGTCCTTGAGCTTGTCCGCATCGAGCACCCGCCATCCCTGCCCGGCGAGGTGCCGGCGGTTGATACTCGACGACTTCCCCACCCCCGGTGGTCCGGCGGTCGCCAACGCCAGGAACTGACGGCCGACACCGACGTTGGTCTGCTCGGCCAGGTAGGCATCGACGATCGCATCCCGCGTGCGGCGACGGGCAACCGGGCCGAAGAGATGGATCGAGGCGCGGGCACCGTCCTTGTCGAGTTTCCCGCCGGGCCGGCACCAGGCCTCGATCTCGGCGGCGACCGCGGTGGCCGGATCAGAGTGCATTCGCCCGCGCACGCCGGTCGGCCGTGGCCGCGAGAAGCACCCGATAGTCGTCGTCACCGAGCAGGTCGCGGGAGCGTTCGATCTGATCCCACGTCCCCCTCAGATAACTGGCACCGAGCGGGTCGTCAGCCGGGACATGCCCGAAGGTGTAATCCCAGGCCACCAACTCGGCCATCATCCGATCATGATCGATCCGCTTCGCCGCATGCTCGAGCAGCACCTCCCGCGGGGAGCGGTCCCGGGCCGACGGGTTCAACCGCAGCTTCTTCACGATCCGGCTGACCTCCGGCTGCGTCACGGCCAGGTTCTTCGCGATCACCCGCTGCGGCACCTGATTGTCCGTCGCGTGCGCCACCGCACGCAGCAACTTGATCTGCAGCAGTTCCTTCTCCGCCGGGATCGCCCGCAGATCACGCTCCACATCCGTCAACGCCACCGTGCACCACCTCCAACTGCAGTTATACAAAATTGTATCACCGCAGAGTTAGCCTCGCCGGCCGAGCGGCTCGGCGGCTACCCGGCCACACTGCGACACAAGAGCGCCGTCGTGTACGCGGAGCACCGCCCGCATAGTTCCGCCGTGGTTCAGCCCTGCCGGCACACCTGCTCAGTCCGTTCCCCGCTTTATCGTGCCGCGTTTGCGGTGCGGACACCACGGCGATCGTGGCCGCGCGGTCGGCGCGGCCCACGACGGGCAGCGTGGCGCCTGTCCCCGCGGACAGCGTCGTTCGCAACTCGCGCACCCCGAGCTCGGACAAACCGTCGAACGAATGCGCATGGACACCGCGGGATCGTAGTGCGTCCACCACCTCCGATTCGTCGTCGACGAACGCCGACAACCACCGCCCGACCGCCCGACAATGGCCAGCCTTGACCTCCACGGCCGGCCGGACATCATCACGAGAGCGGCACAGCAACGCTCGCCCTTGCGGAAATCCGTGCTCGCCGAGCCACAACCGGGTCTGCCCCGCGCACGAGACCGGTCGGGTCGTCGAGTACACCGGAACGAATCCCAGACCGGCCACCGCCTCCACCAGGTCCCGGCCCGGCTCGACCACCGCCGCTTGCCCGACATGTTCAAAGAACCGCTGCCATGCCCGTCGGCGACTCGCCGCCGAGTCGCCGGCCAAGATGTGAGCGAATTTTGACAGGTCCGCCAGCCCACCATCGATGTCGAACATCACCACCCGCTCACTACCGCTCACCTCCCAGAGCCTAACCACCGCGCCGGCCAACTCCCCGGCGCCACGCCCAGACCGACACAACCTCGCGTACACGCTCTAGCGAATAGGTGTCCGAATATTGTTGCTACAAAGGTTGATTCACTCTTCGCCTGCGATGTCGTGTTACAACGCGTCGCGCATCTGCTTGTTGCCGATGATCGACCCATTCGGTTCGGCGAAGGACGCCGAGTCGGCCTCGGCTCGGTGCGATCAGGACTTCTGGCCCTGCTTCTGCACGATGATCCAGGCCGCGATTTGAGTACGAGAGGCGAATCCCAGCTTGGAGAGTACGCGCTCGACATGCCCCTGCGCGGTGCGTTTGCGAAATGACGAGCCTGTCGGCGATCGACTTGTTGGTGAAGCCCTCGGCGACAAGTTCGGCTATCTGCTGTTCCCGGCGGGTCAGACTCGTGGGCCCCGATCCCGCGGAGTGCTGACCGTCGCCGGCACCCCCACACCACAAACCAGGGACATGTCGTCACACCAGGTCACAGAACCATTACGACGAGCCGGCCGACACGCCCTGAGCGCTACCCGAGCAAGTCCCACCCGACTAGTGCGTGTGTGAATCCGCTGGACGGGGATCGACGGCTCCACGACAGCGGGAGCGCCTCGAGCAGGCAAGTGACGGTGAGTAGTTCCCCTCCACCACCAGGAACATCATGTACCCCACGAACCGCTCCCCACGAAACACGGGTGGACTGCACGACCGCAGATCGTCGCCACGAGCAGACGAGAAGAACTTCGTACGCAGGGCGCCATTAGCAACCAGTAGCGCGATTTCGCGAAGGCCAAGCCCCTCGACCAACTCCAAGACGACAGACGGTGCGGGACCTGCCGCAACGAGACCTCACGCCCGATGACCCAACGGCTTTCCAACAGGCGGTTTCTCACTCGATCCAAGGGTCGAACTTGTAATTTCGTAGTACAGAATACCTATTTCTGTAGTACAGTATTGATGTGGCGATCGAATGGGCGACCAGCGCAGACAAACACGGCATCGACCGCGACGACGCGTTGCACGCGATCGAGAACGCCGTGTACGTCGAGCAAGAGTTCGACGAACCACGCGTTCCCGGGCACTCAAAGCCTTGGCTGTTCATCGGTCCTCCGCGCACACTTGGGGGTCCGTTGCTCGAAGTCATGGTGGAGATCGTTCCGCCGCGGGGCATGGTGGTTTTCCATGTGATGCAGGCGCGGCAGAAGCATCTCGACCGCATGAAGGACCAGCCGTGACCGCCCGATCCCCGGTTGCGCAGGCATCCGGTCCAACCACACTCGAAGGGGTGAAATACCGATGAACAGCAACGATAAGAACTCCGATTACGACGGGCTCGCCGAGTGGGCGGAGCACGAGATGACGCTGCCGAAGAACTCGGCCACTGCCAAGCGGGGCGCCGAGGCCGCCGCAGCGGGGCGCGAACTGCTCGAGAGGGTGGGCGCCGGCCGTCCGTCCTTGGCCGGCGCCAGCGGCGAATCACCCAAGCGGCAGGTCCGACTGCCGGCGCCGCTGAGCAACAAGCTCGACGAACTCGCTGAACGCCAGCACCGTAAGCCCAGCGAACTGATGCGTGAGGCCGTCGAGGAGTACATCCAGAGGCACTCCGCCTGACCACAACCCGCGACCGACCCGTATCAGCGAGGCGGTCAATGTGGGCGTGAAATTTAGATTCGCTCTGCCCTCGTCCCTCGCTTCGGTGAGCCACCGCGCAGCACACCGCGCGTCGCCACGACCACGAATTATCCACGCGGACACGCTCTCCCTCAGGTGACGGCGTTATACACCCGCGGCCGCTGCGGCGGTTTCATGCCAAGTGTGGCTTGGGCCAGACGGGGTCGGAACGGGTCACTGGATTCCTGAAGACGCAGAGAGTGGTACGAACTTCATCGAGTGTCGGCAACAAGCTGAGTACGGCGAGAAAGTGTCAAGCCGATGCCGTCAGCCGCTGCGCGGACCGACGTGGCGTGCGTGTCAGGGCGGAAGCGGTGGGACGGGCCGGTCACGCTGATCGCCGCGACGGCGTCCTCGCCGTCGCGGACGGGGGCGGCCACGCACACGATTCCGGTGGCGGATTCCTCGTATTCGTAGGCCATGCCCTCTTCTGTGATGCGGTCGAGCTGGGTGCGCAGCGATCCGGGCAGGATGATGGTCCGCGGGGTGTAGCGGGCCAGCGGAGCGGAGAGCACCTGCTCCCGTAGGGCGTTGTCGGCGTGGGCGAGCAGCACCTTGCCGATTGCGGTGCAGTGCACCGGCATCCGGCCCCCGATCCTCGATGGTGCGCTCGCCTGCCGATGGCCGCCGATCTTCGACAGGTACACGACCTCCGTCCCGTCGAGGACCCCCAGGTGCACCGTCTCGTGGGTGCGGACATAGAGGTCCTCCATGAACGGGATCGCCACCTCGAGCAGGCTGCGCTCGACCGACGCCCGCATGCCCAGCTCGAATAACGAGCCGCCGAGCCGGTAACCGGCATCGGTGCGGTCCAGCATTCGCACCGCCACCATGTCGGAGAGGACCCGGTGCAGCGTGCCCTTCGGGATGGACGTCCGCCGGACCAGTTCGGCCAGCGACAGGGTCGAGTCGTCGATGGTGAACGCATGCAGCACCATCATGACCTTGCCCAGCACCGTCGTGCGGTCGAACTCCTGATCGGACACTGCCGGCTCCTCCCTTCCGCTGCTACCGGCGACGTCGTCCACGATACGGCGCGTGTTCGGCTCAGTGGAACGCAATGCTTGGCGGACGATCACCCCGCGGCGACAGTGGAACCCACAGTCCATTCGCCACGATCACATCGGGAAGTCAGATGAGCACACCTCAGGGCACCAGCCTGCCCCCCACGGCGCGAGCCACCGCCGACGCTATCGCCGTCGCTGCCGAGCGGTTGAGCACCGCCGCCGCAACTTCCACGCCGTGCACCCCGGTCCGCGACCTGATCGGTGCCGACGACGTCGCGGCGGCGTATGCCGTCCAGGAGCGGATCGTCGCGGACCGGATCGCCGCCGGTGCGAGTGTGGTGGGCCGCAAGATCGGGCTGACCTCCCCGGCGGTCCAGCAGCAGCTCGGCGTCGACCAACCGGACTTCGGGGTGCTGTTCGACGACATGCGCTGCGCGGAGGCCGGCCCGATCCCGCTGTCTCGTCTGCTGCAGCCGAAGGTGGAGGCGGAGATCGCGTTCGTCCTCGGCCGCGATCTGGTGGACGGGCCGCTCGACGACGCCCAGATCCGCGCTGCCGTCGACTACGCGGTGGCCGCCCTCGAGATCGTCGACAGCCGAATCGCCGGGTGGGACATCACCTTCGGAGACACCGTCGCCGACAACGGGTCGAGCGGGCTGTTCGTCCTCGGTGCCGATCGGCGCACCCTCGACTCCTTCGACCCGGTCGCCGCGCAGATGCAGATGTTCATCGGCGACACCGAGGTGTCGACCGGCACCGGTGCCGCCTGCCTCGGTGACCCGGTGCGGGCGCTGGCCTGGCTCGCGCGCACCGCCCGCGAGTTCGGCCAACCACTACTGGCCGGTCAGGTGATCTTGTCCGGGGCCCTCGGGCCGATGGCCGCCATCGACAGCGCCGGCACCGTCCGCGCCGACATCACCGGTCTCGGATCGGTCACCGCAACCTTCACCCAGGAGTGAGCACCATGAGCGAGAACACCCGTAAGGTCACCGTCGCGGTGATCGGATCCGGCAACATCGGCACCGACCTGATGATCAAGGTGATCCGCCACTCCGACGTCCTGCAGATGGGCGCGATGGTGGGCATCGACCCCGACTCCGACGGCCTCGCCCGCGCCCGCCGCCTCGGCGTCCCCACCACCGCCGTCGGCGTCCACGGCCTGCTGGAGCTGCCGAACTTCGACGAGATCGACGTGGTCTTCGACGCCACCTCCGCCAAGGCACACGCCGCCAACGCCGCCCTGCTCGAACCGCTCGGCAAACGGCTGATCGACCTCACCCCGGCCGCCCTCGGCCCGTTCGTGGTGCCGGCGGTCAACCTCGACGAACACCGTCACGCCGCCAACGTCAACATGGTCACCTGCGGCGGTCAGGCCACCATCCCGATCGTCGCCGCCGTCTCCCGCGTGACACCGGTCGCCTACGCCGAGATCGTTGCCTCCATCGCCTCGAAGTCCGCGGGACCGGGCACCCGGGCGAACATCGACGAGTTCACCGAAACCACCTCCCACGCCATCGAAACCGTCGGCGGCGCCCGCCGCGGCAAGGCCATCATCGTCCTCAACCCGGCCGACCCGCCGCTGATCATGCGGGACACGGTCCTGTGCCTGATCTCCGCCCGCGACCCGGCCACCCACGACGCCATCCGGAACTCGATCCAGGCGATGGTCGAGCACGTCGCGACCTACGTGCCCGGCTACCGGCTCAAGCAGCAGGTCCAGATCACCCCGGTCCCGGACGGCCAACCCGTGCACACCCTGCTCGCGTCCGGGGACACGGCGGCACCCACCCACCAGGTGTCGGTGTTCCTCGAAGTCGAAGGCGCCGCACACTACCTGCCGGCCTACGCCGGCAACCTCGACATCATGACCTCGGCCGCGGTCCGCTACGCCGAGTCCGTCGCCGACACGATCGCCGCCCCGGCGGCAACCCAGGGAGCCACCCGATGACCACCAGGCTGTTCATCCAAGACGTCACCCTCCGCGACGGCATGCACGCCGTCCGCCACCGCATCACCCCCGACGACGTCGGAAAGATCGTGGCCGCGCTCGACGCCGCCGGGGTCGACGGCATCGAGGTCGCCCACGGCGACGGACTCGCCGGCGGATCGCTGAACTACGGCCCCGGCAGCAACACCGACTGGGAATGGATCGAAGCCGCCGCCGCCAACCTCACCCACGCCCGGCTGACCACCCTGCTGCTGCCCGGCATCGGCACCATCGCCGAACTCGAACACGCCTTCCGACTGGGCGTGCGGTCCGTCCGGGTCGCGACCCATTGCACCGAGGCCGACGTCGCCGCCCAGCACATCGGCAAGGCCCGGGAACTCGGCATGGACGTGTCCGGCTTCCTCATGATGAGTCACATGACCACCGCACCCGAGCTCGCCGCCCAGGCCAAGCTCATGGAGTCCTACGGCGCGCACTGCGTGTACGTCACCGACTCCGGTGGCCGGTTGACCATGGACGGGGTCCGCGACCGGGTCCGCGCCTACCGGGACGTGCTCGACGAGGGCACCGAGATCGGGATCCACGCCCACGAGAACCTGTCGCTGTCGGTCGCGAACTCCGTCGTCGCCGTCGAAGAGGGTGTCACCCGGGTCGACGCCTCGTTGGCCGGGCACGGCGCCGGCGCCGGCAACTGCCCGATCGAACCGTTCATCGCGGTCGCGGACCTGCAGGGCTGGAAGCACAACAGCGCCCTGTTCGCCCTCCAGGACGCCGCCGACGACCTCGTCCGGCCGCTGCAGGACCGGCCCGTGCGCGTCGACCGGGAAACCCTCACCCTCGGCTACGCCGGTGTGTACTCGTCGTTCCTCCGGCACGCCGAAGCCGCGTCCCAGCGGTACGGCATCGACGTGCGCACCATCCTCCTCGAGGTCGGCCGCCGCGGCCTCGTCGGCGGACAGGAAGACCTCATCGTCGACATCGCCCTCGACCTGCGTAGCCGAGCAGGCGGCAACTGAGACTGCGGCGCCGTGACGGTGGCGAGGTCTACCGTCACGGCACGATCATGCAGATACCTGTTCCGGTACGCGGCGGCGGGATCTGCTGGCGACCGTCACCGTGACGACAGTGTCGAGGGGACGGGCAGCTGCAGGGATTCAGCGGGTGAACAGTGCGGCGGCGTTGGCGTGGTCGATGCCCTGCCGGGTCGCGTCGTCGAGCGATTCGTTGGTGTCGAAACTTCTTCACCGCACGTTTGGTGGTGCGCACACCCTGGCTCTCGCCCGAGACGGTCTTCGCCTTCCTGCTCAACGCGTCCGGCGCCACCATCCTGATGGTGTACCTCATGATCGCGCTGTCGCAGATCAAGTTGCGCAGCAGCATGAGCCGTGACGAGGTCGCGCAGCTCAAGTTGAAGATGTGGTGGTTCCCGACCCTGTCCGTTCTCGCGGCCGCCGGCATCGTCGGGGTGCTGGTGTCGATGTTCTACGTCGAGTCCTCTCGCTCGCAGATCTCGCTGAGTGTCGCAGCCCTGATCCTGGCGTTGGTGGCCTACCAGATTCGGCGCCGCATCAATCCGGAAAATCCGCTCGCGCACAACATCTCCGATCCTGCTCCGCACACGATCACCGAGTCTTCTCCGGGGTAACGCACGACCGCCGGGGGCGGTGGCGAGTGAGACCGACTGTGGTCTCCGCCACCGCCCCTTTCCGTGTGTCCAGCGGTCGACGAGGGTCAGTCCCGCCGGCGCGCGGCCCCACCTTCGAGTTGCGCGGCGAGCAATTGCGCCAGGTGGTCACCGCGGCGGTCGGTCAGATCCGACAGCTGCGTCCGGCAGGAGTATCCGTCGGCGAGGATGGTGGTGTCCGCGTCCGCCCCGGCCACCGCGGGGAGCAACTGCTGCTCGGCCACGGCCACCGACACCTCGTAATGTCCCTTCTCCACACCGAAGTTACCGGCGAGACCACAGCATCCGCCCAACCGCTGCACCTGTGCACCGGCCTTCTCCAGGAGTTGCGCGTCCGGGCTCCACCCCATCACCGAATGGTGGTGGCAGTGTGGTTGTGCGACAACGGACTTGCCTTCGAGCGACGGCGGTTCCCAGCCGCGCTCCGTCAGCAGTTCCGCGAGGGTACGGGTTGCGTCGGCGACCGGTTCGGCCGCCGACCTACCGAGCAGTTCCGCGGCGTCCGAGCGCAGCACACCCGTGCAGGACGGCTCCATTCCGACGATCGGAATTCCGGCCGCGGCGCTACCGGACAGTGCGTCCACGGTGCGGCCGAGGATCTTCTTCGCCGCGGTGAGTTGCCCGGTGGAGATCCAGGTGAGTCCGCAGCACTGCTGCTTGTCGGTCAATTGCGGCCGGTAGCCGGCGGCTTCGAGCACCTGCACCGTGGCGTGCCCGACCTCGGGGGTGAAGTAGTTGGTGAACGAGTCCACGAACAGCAGCACCGGGTCACCGGTCGTGGCACGGTCGTTTTCGGTGGCCTTGAACCAGGACCGGAACGTCTGCTTCGCGAACGGTGGAATGGTGCGGCGCTTGTCCACTCCGGCCGACGACAACGCCAGCGGTCCGATGCCGGGAACGCGCATCGTGGCGTTGACCAGACCGGGCGCGTGGCTGGCGATCTTCGCCCAACGCGGAAGCCATCCCAGCGAGTAGTGCGAGGCGGGGCGGATGCGGCCCTTGTAGCTCTGGTGCAGCACTTCGGATTTGAACGCGGCCATGTCGACACCGGTCGGGCAGTCCGAGGAGCACCCCTTACAGGACAGACACAGGTCGAGGGCGTCGTGAACCTCGGGCGATCGCCAGCCACCGTCGATGTCGGTGCCGTTGATCATCTCCTGCAACACGCGCGCGCGGCCGCGGGTGGAGTCCTTCTCCTCCCGGGTCGCCTGATACGACGGGCACATCACTCCCCCGGTGGCGGTGTTGTCGGCCCGGCATTTTCCGACGCCGGTGCAGCGGTGCACCGCCTGGGTGAAATCTCCGTCGTCGTGGTGATAGGCCAGGGCCAGGTTGCGGCGCAGGAGTGGGGCTGCGGGAATGCGCAGGTCCGCGTCGACCGGGCGGGGGTCGACCACGACTCCGGGATTGAGGATGTTGTCCGGGTCGAAGACGTGCTTGACGGCAGCAAAGAGTTTCATCGCGTCGGGTGAGTACATCAGCGGCAATAGTTCGCTGCGGGCGCGGCCGTCCCCGTGCTCACCGGACAGGGATCCGCCGTAGCCGGCGACGAGTGTGCTCGCCGCGACCAGGAAGTCCCGGAAGATGCGGTCCCCGCCGGGCTTGTCGAGCGGCCAATCGATGCGCACGTGCATGCATCCGTCACCGAAGTGCCCGTACGGCAGGCCGGTAACGCCGTACTCGTCCATCAGGGCGTCGAAGTCGCGTAGATAGTCGCCCAGCATGGCCGGTGGCACGGCCGCGTCCTCCCATCCTGCGTGTGCGGGAAGGCCGGCAGGACTGCGGCCGGCGAGTCCGGCGCCATCGGCGCGAATCCGCCACAGCTGGGCCGTGCGGCCCTCGTCGGTGACGACGAGGCTGTCCACGGCTCCGCAGTCCCGTCCGACCTGCTGGGCCCTGGCGATCGTCTCGTCGAGGTCGTCGCCGACGACCTCGACGAACAACCAGGCCGCCCCCGCAGGCAACGGCGGAACCGCATCCGGACCGCGGCGCTCGCGCACCACGTCGACGATCCGGGAATCGATACCCTCGCAGGCGGTCGGATCGAACTTCAGCACCAGCGGGGTCGCGTCACCCGCCGACGCGATGTCGGCGTACCCCAGCACGACCAGGACGCGGTGGGCGGGCTCGGACACCAAGCGGACCGTCGCGCGGGTTGCCACCGCGAGGGTGCCCTCCGTGCCGACCAGCATGCGGGTCACGTCGAACCGATTTTCCGGCAACAGGTGTTCCAGGGCGTATCCGGACACCTGACGGCCGAATTGCCCGAGCTCGGTGCGGATGGTCGCCAAACCGGCGCGGGTGACCTGCTGTAGTGCACTCAGCGCCGGGGAGGCCGTCACCTCACCGGCCGAACCCAGTTGCAACGACTCCCCGGTCCCGGTCAGAACGTGCAAGCCCTTCACGTTGTCCGAGGTCCGGCCGTATCCGAGCGTGCGCGAACCGCAGGCATTGTTTCCGATCATGCCGCCGATGGTGCATCGAGTGAACGTCGATGGGTCGGGCCCGAATCGTAGGCCCTGCGGTGCGACGGCCTGCTGCAGCACCGTCTGAATCGTGCCCGGCTCGACGGTGGCGGTCTGTGCGTCCCTGTCGATCGACAGCACCCGGTTCATGTGCCGGCTGAAGTCGAGAATCAGTCCGGTCCCGACAGCGTTACCTGCAACGGAGGTGCCGCCACCGCGAGAGGTCAGCGGCACGCCCTCTCGGCGGCACACCGCGAGGGCGGCCGCCACCTCGTCGGCATGGCGCGGCCGCGCGACGACCAGCGGTCGCACCCGGTACAGGGACGCATCGGACGAATAGGCAGCGCGGGTGGTGCCGTCGGAGAGAACGTCGCTCACTCCCGAACTGCGCAGCTCAGCGGCCAGTGATTCAGCGGAGATCATTCGTAGCATGCTACATGCACCTAGCATGCTACGAACAGCCCCGTGTTGTTACAGTGATCGGGTGGCAGACGAAGCGCTCGAACTCGAACCGCTCACCCCGTTCGCGGGACGACGGATGGAGCAGGCGATCGCGGCGGTGCGGGCGGCCATCGACGACGGCCGCATGAAACCGGGAGTGAAGTACTCGGTCTACCAACTCGCCGAGGGTCTGGGGATCTCCCGAACCCCGGTGCGGGACGCTTTGCTGCGCCTGGAAGAAGTGGGAGTCATCAAGTTCGAAGCACGCCAGGGCTTCCGCATTCTTCTCCCCCAGCCGAAGGAGATCGCGGAGATCTTCGCAGTCCGGTTGGCCCTGGAACTACCCGCGGTCCGCAAGGCCGCAGCCGTGGCCGACCCCACGCTCTCGGACGCACTGCAGCGGCAACGACGCCTGATGCAGGACGCCGCCGCCGGCGGCGACGAACACGAGTTCGCCCATCATGATCTCGGGCTTCACGACCTGATTCTCGACGCCGCCGACAACGCCCGAGCCCGCGCGATCGTCAAGACCCTTCGCGAGACCACCCGGCTACTCGGGGCCAACACCGCCGACAAGACCAGAACACTCACCGACATCGACAACGAGCACGCGCCCATCATCGACGCGATCATCGCCGGCAATCCAGTCGAGGCAGAGGCGGCCATGCGGGCACATCTGGAGAACACAGGAAGACTGCTGGTGACACAATCTATCCGCAGCGTTGACGACCCGAGCCTGTCCACGGAGGAGATCTGGGCTACCGTCAATTCCTGACGGTAGCCGTCCCCAGACGGGGCGTACCGTCCCGCGACCACCAGACTGTTACCCGCCGGTGCTTGCGGGTAACAGTCCGTGCTCATCGGCGTCAGAGTCCGATCTCAGTGACGGCGTTGCCGATCAGCGGGGCGTTCTCCCGCGCGTAGATCTCCACGGTCGCCGGATGTGCCCGGTCTGGCGCATGATCGCGTGCGCGTCGGCGCCGTTGCGGAAGGCCTGGGTGACGAACCCGGCCCGCAGCGAGTGCCCACCGAGTTGGGCGACGATGTTCTCGTCGTACCCGGCCAGGGCGGCGCGGCGGCGGATTGCCGCATGCACCGACGCCCGGACAGGGCGGTGCCCCCGAGGTTGCCGTTCTTGCGGATCGACCGGAACAACGGCGACCGGGCCCTCATCCGCGGCAGCGCGCCGCGGCAGACTTGGTTGTCGAACGGCGGTGCGGCGCAGCATCCGGATCACCCCGGGACGGTTGGCGGTGTCGAAGGCGGCCACGACCTGCGCCCACCGGAAGTGTGGGCACGGTGTGCCACTGGGGCGAGGTGGTGAACGGCAGCGCCTTGACCGATCCGGCGCCCTCCTGGTCGGTCTTCGATTGGCGCAGGCGGATGTGGATACCGTCTAGCCGGTGCACGCTGACGTCGCCGCAGTTCAGGGCGACGAGTTCGCTGCGCCAGAAGGCGCCGGTGAACCCCATCAAAATCAGGGCACTCTCACGCCGCTCGTACACCTCGGCCGCCCAGCCAGTGTCTTCCGCCCAGTCCTTCAGCTCCCCAGGCGGTCCGGCGGGAAACCGCTATGTCCAATTGAGTGCGGCCGACTCTTTAGCTTTAGCAAGGCAAAGACACAATCGACCAACTACGCGAATGGAATCGCAGGTTGCTCATCTCGCCGACACTCCCGGCACACAGTCGCGAGCACGATCGAGTTCTGTGAAGTCGTAGAAGGTCGACGCTGAGAGTTCTTGTTCGGCCCAGGCAGACATAGGTTGTGAGCGTATTGATTCGAGGATGCGCTCCTGCGCGACGAGCACGGGAGAGGGGCGCACATTCGCTTCACCGTGGATGCCTACCGTAGAAGCCGGGGAGCGCGACCGCTCGGACTGCGTATCGGATCGTCGGACCTCAGTTTCCTACTTTCGGCAGGGTGAGCGCGATGCGCAGTTTCGAGTCGATCGTCTGGCTGAGGGCGAGTGATCGGTCGAGCAACGGGCCCAAGGCTTGAACCTTCGTATCGGCCGCGGACAGGGTGTTCACGATGTCCGCGGCCGGGGCGGCCGCCGCGTTCGCCTGATCGGTTGCGGACTGGCCGGCATCGATGATCCCGCCGAGCGGGGCGTCCGCGGACTTCAAGGCGTCCCCCAGAGACTGCAAGTGATCACCGAGCGAACCCAGAGTCCGGTCGGCTCTGGCGAGGGAGTCGAGTACCCCCACCACCTGGGGTAGACCCTCGTGGAGGGCCTGATCAGCGGGGGGCAACTGCTGCGCACCGTCCAGTGCCTGGTCGGTTGTACTGTCGACGATCTTCGCTTGTGCCACTCCCTCTTTGAAGATGTCGTTCGAGATACTCAGATCGCGCGTCACGATCAGGATGCCAGCGAGAACCGCAATGGTAAAGGACAGGGCGATCGCCCAGGAGAGCCGAAACATCAAGTTCTGCCTTTCACTCGCTCAGTGGTCGGCCACAAGCCGGTGCGGGCGGTCATGAGGGCGGTGCGGGTGCGACACCGAGGGCGGGGAGGTTCAGGTCATTGACCGGGGGGCCGATTACCGCGAGGAGGGGGCCGAACTCCTGCACGTGTGCGGCCTCTTCCCGAACGATTGCGAGGGTCGCAGAGATGGCGGAGGCTTTCGGGCCGAGCGCACCGAGGGATCCCTGGACGGTGGTCAATCCGTGGTTGATCGCCTCCAGCTGGGTGGTAACCGATCCCACCGCAGTGGACAATCCGGCCACCGTCGGGCTCGCGGTGTCGGCACGACCGGTCACCTTCACGATGAGGTCGGGCAGCGGCGCCGCGATCTCGCTGACGGTACTGGTGGAGGCGTTCAGTGTCTTGGCTTGACCGGAGAGTTCGCTGGCCTTGTCGGTGAGTCCTTCGAGATCGTTCGCGAGCGGCGTCAAGGTCTGGATGTCGGAGGCCAGACGCGCGTGCTTGGGGACGAGAATCGCGGTCAGGGTGTCGAATTGGCCTGCGGAATCGATCAGCTCGAGACTGAGTTTCGACGGCCGCCCCAGCGGATCGCTCACATCACGCAGCGCGGGAAAGAACCCGTTGAGGGCGCACAGAACCACCGCCGACCCCGCACCCAGCACGAGTACGATCGCGGTCCACAACTTTCTGGTGATCATCAGTTCCCTCCGGGGGCAGGAATGAAGGCGTCGGTGGCGGGAACGAGCGCGAGCTTGTTCGTCGTGCGGGTGAGTTCCGCGTTGAGCTGGTTCACCAGGTCGAGTGCCTGGGTGAGTTCGTTGTCGACGCCGGTCACGGTCGTGTTCGCGCCTGCCGATATCTGATGCAGGGATGCCGCCGAGCCCTGCAATGTGGTGGCGACCCCCTCGAGTTGGCCGGCGATCTGTGTGTCACCTTGGCCGGCGGCGAGCAACGTGCGCGCGTTCGGCAGGAGGGCGTCGAGGTGGTCGACGTCGGTCGCGGTCGCGGTGTTGAGCTGGGTCAAGACTCCTGTCAGTTCGTCGAGTTGTTTGCGGGCGGTGGCGGGCGCGGTCAGGTCCGCGCGTTGGGCGAAGAAGTCGTTGGTGAGGCGGAAGTTGTCCACGACGGTGCGCGCGCTGTGTTGCACCTGCAGCCCCTTGTGGATGGAGGCCACCACCAGTGCGAACAGGACGACGGCGATGACCGCGGCGAGGCGGCCCAGCCACTCGATTGCCACCGAGAACCCGGTCGCGTCGGGGATCGCGGGCACCAGCACATCCGGCCGATGCGGCTTGGTGCCTTTCCGGTAGGGCAGCGCCGCCGCGGGCACATCGAATCGCTGATATTTGGTCACACCTCGGGGTGGGAGAACGTCGGGAGGTAGATCGTTGCGCTGCTGCATATCACGTCCAGTGGAAGTAGTGTCGGATCGTCGACGGTGAAAGGGTGCTCAGCCGGGAAGTGGAAGCATCTGGTTGATCGTTTTCGCCGCCTCGACCGAGACCCTCAGGTCGCTCACCAGCCCCTGCACGATCACCAGCAGCTGGTTGCCTTGCTCCCCGAACGCTTCCGCGGAGGACACCAACGGGAGCACGGTGTTCTGGACCTCGCCGAGGATGGACTGGATGTTGGTGAGCTGGTCGTTGGTCATCTGTGCGCCCGCGGTGCTGCTGGCCAGCATCGCCGCCGCCGGGGCGATCGCCTCATCCAACTTCGTCAGCAGTGGACCGAGCGCGGAGGTGGCATCGAGCGCGGTCTGTGCCGTGTGGGTGAGCTCGGTCAGTTGCCGGAGTTGGCCGGTCACTTTGTCGTTGACGTCGACGATGTCCTGAGAAGCGGCGATGCTCGTCACGTTGGCGCGCTGCTGATTGTCGAGGCGGGTGTTGAGGTTGAACACCACGAACGTGAGCAGACCGAGTACACCGACCGCCACGATCGCCAGAACCATCCGGGCGGGACCGCCGCGGCGTCCGAAGAAAATCACAGAACTTCTCCTATTTTCCTGACAGGTCGTTCGC
Organism: Rhodococcus sp. NPDC019647; assembly: GCF_044389235.1. Classification (NCBI taxonomy): domain Bacteria; kingdom Bacillati; phylum Actinomycetota; class Actinomycetes; order Mycobacteriales; family Nocardiaceae; genus Rhodococcus; species Rhodococcus sp. NPDC019647. The sequence continues at coordinate 27,881 of NZ_JBIRXS010000014.1, forward strand.
GGACTCCTCCGCGGAGACCCGGGCGTTGTGCACCTTCGCCGCCGTCGAACGGGCGTCGTCGAGGATGACCCCCAACGTGGCGCTGTCGGCCGCGAGGGCCGCGGTGGCGCCGTCGACGGGAGGCTGCAACGAGTTGATGTGCGTGGTCAGAGTGTCGAGGGAGGCAATGAGGTCGGTCACGTTCGCGCCGGCCTGATCGAGCGTCGCCTGCACATCGCCGCTGATCTGACCGGTCAAGGTATGGAGCTCGGCGGTGACGGTCGCATCGGTGACGAGAACACTCGCGAGCGCGGTCTTCATCTTCTCCAGCGACGCGAACGCGGACAGGGTCACCTTCTCGTGCTCGACGATCTTGTCCAGCGCCGGGTTGTAGTTCCCGGCGGAAACCACCGCCTGGTCCAGGCGGTAGGGGGTGGCGGTCAGGTTGTAGATCCGCGGGCCCAGGTAGAACACCGAGACCGGGATCAGGGCGAGCAGGAGCAACCCCCTGGCGATGTTCGTGGCCTTCGACGCCCGAGGCGGTTCCCCGCCCTGCACGACGTCGTCGTCCGCATAGGGCAATTCGAACTGCATCGCCGGGTCCTCGGAGGCGTGACTGGCCGGGCGGCTGCGGCCCGAGAGCGAGGTCATGGTTCGATCACCGAGACCAACGCGATGGTGCGCAGCGCGGTCACGGTGTGGGTGAGTAGACCCTTCACGACCAGCTTGTGCTTCACGATTTCCCCGAGCACCGTCATGCCCCGGCCGGTGAAGAAACCCACCGGGATCAGCCCGCCGGCCTTCATCGGCAACTGTGACACATCCAGGATCTGATCGACGGTGGCGATGACGGTCACGGCTGGTTTCCCGACGACGTCGTTGTAGACGACCGCCTCGTCGGTGCCGAACACGATTGTGCAGGCGCTGTCGGTGTCCGTGCTGATAATGGAGACCGGTCGAGCGATCTTGCGTGCGAACTTGATTCGCGACGGAAAGTTCTCGAGGTTCTGCCCGAGCAACATCCCGACGATGTTGGCGACGCCATTCGCGTCCTCACCATCGAACAAACTGACGGGGTACGCGCCGGATTCAACAGTAGTCATGGAGTGGGCCTTTCAGACAGGGTGACGGCGTTTCGTGCGGTCCTGCACGGACGACTCACCCGGATGAGGGGTCGGGCGCGTGCCCCGTGCGAGAGTTTCGTGGGATCAGACGTCCCAGTCGGTGGGGACCTGACCCCAGGTAAGCAGGAAGTTGTTGAGTGCTCCCGCGTTCTCGATCGCCGCGGACATCGGGCCCTTGGCGAACTTGATCTGCCCCTTCATCAGCAGCTTTCCGCCTTCTTCCTTACCCGCGGCGGCGGCCTGCCAGGTCTCGAGGCTGCCGTTGATGATCAGCCACAGCTCACTCTCGTCGAACGTCCGCGGCGTAAACGAGACGACCTTGCCCTCTTTGAATTCGAGATGGCAGGCGACATCGTCCCGGCCGATGACGCCGAATTCCAACTTGTTGGTGAACGTGTCAGGATCCTTGAAACCCTCGTACACCGCATCGTTGGCATTGACCGCGTCGAGTGCTGCGTCACACCACTCCTGTGAGAAGAGCTTCAGCTTGTCGGTCATCGATCCAATCTCCTTGTCCTTGATGGCCAGCGCGGCAATTACGCTGGTCGTGCTGCGCGGATTGTGCGGACCTGCCGTGCCGCCGAAGGGGACACGGCGCCTCCCTGGACCCACCGTTCAATCACCCTGAGACCGTTCATACCAGCGAAGGCATCACGGCCTCGCGCCTCTCCGTCCAGCTTGAGCATCGCCGACCAATTGTCGCGATCCAGGCAGTGGTCGGCGTACTGGGTCGTGCTGTTCGAACTCGGAAGGTCTATCTCTCAATCGAGATGGACACAGGGCCCTCCTGCTGTTCGCTCGCAGCCATGGCCACCCATCTCGTAGTGGCCAGCGCGACCGCGATATTCGTGAGCATGCGTTGGATCGTCTCCGTGGGACGCCGGGGCGTCAGCAGTCTGGCGCATGCGATCGCAGCATGAAGGATGAGTACGGGCATCTATCGAACCTTCCAGGCTTTCGGCGAGGTCCCGAGTCGAGGCATCGGTTACGTCGCGAACGCGGTATCTGCTGGGGGAAACTGGACCAGGCGTACCATTAAAGAACTTCTAGCACGGGCCGCTAGTTCGTGGTGGTGATTTCGTCGACGAGATGGCGCCACCGACGTCCGTTTTCGCGCGCGCCCTCGGCATAGGCCTCGGGTGCTGTCAGAAATGGGGGACGGGCGGGCCCGGCGTTGATGTAGCCAGCCTCGTCGAAGCGGAGCTTCTCCAGGGTGACGTTGTACTTGGAGAACTCGGGGAAGTTGGTACGGGCGAGGAACGGCTCGTAGGTCCAGTCGATGCGATGGGTCAGATGTCGCGCCGCATCGAGGTTTCCGGATGCGAGTGCGTCCCGGAGGGCGAGCACGGGCTCCGGGCCGCACAGCGCGCTGCTGCTCCAACAGCCAAGCGCCTCGTCCGGGTAGAGGGTGCGGGTCGCCAGCCAGTCGCTTTCGAGCGGCAGCAGCCGCATCTTGCCGTCGACCGCGGCGATGTCCACCGCGAACTTCGGGGTGAGCGCAATGTATTTCGCGCCGATGACCTGGGGCAGCGTGGCGAGCTCGGCGTAGACCGGTGATGGGATCGGGCCTTTGAATGCTTCAGGGTTGTCGTAGAGCACGATCGCCATGTCGGGGAACGTGTCGGCGATATCGCGGTAGAAGGCGGCCATCGTGTCGGCGCCGAGTCCGCCCCACATCGGACGACCGAGGAACACCCCCTGGATCCCGAGATCTTCCAGGAAGCGGATCCGGTCGACGGTGTCACGGGTGTTCAGTGTGGTCGCCCCGATGAACAGCGGCAGGTCGGGGGCGACCTCGGACACGACTTCGGACACGCGCCGTGTGAATGCCTGCCACTCGGTGAGGGTCAGGGTTGCCATCTCGCCGAGCGTGCCGTTGGTGATGATGCCGTCGACGCCGTCGGCGATCAGCCGCCGGATCATCCGGTCCGTCTCCTCGAGGTCGACCGTGTCGCGCCCGGCGAGCTCCCCCGCGCCGGGGAGCGCCGGGGTCGGCGTGACCGCGACGACGCCGCGCAGGTCATTGACTCCGAATTTCTGTGCCATGCCATCTCCGATGTGAAGGTGTCGTTTCCAATGTCGTCGTTGACGTCCTAACGGTTCGGGAAGCGCCCCCTCCACGGTGGCCGCTGAAGGTCAGGAACGGTCGGGCTGGGCAGGAATGATCGCAGCGGACACCAGCCCGACGGCGGGGACCGTCGCCGTGCTGGTGGACGCCCGAACCCGTCACGGCGCGTGGGAGGAGTGGCCCGCCCACGCGCCGACCCTCACTGCGCGAGACCCGCCATCCGCGTCATACCGCGGACCCCGAGACCGCCGTCGCTGTTGATGATGGTGCCGGTCACCGCCGAGGTCCGCTCCCGCGAGGCGAGAAGCGCGTATGCCCATGAGTGATCCTCAGGCTGGGCGACGATGCCCAGCGGATTGATGCCCTCGATCAAACCCTCGATGTCCGGCACGTCCTTGAGACGTTGGCCCTCGTTGGCCAGAGCGGGGATGCCGCGCAGCTCGGTGATGGTGCCGCCTGGTGCCACGCCGTTGACGCGCACCTTCGGCGCCAGCTCGTACGCGAGCTCGGTCACGAGGCCGCGTACGGCGAACTTCGACGACACATACAGCGGGCCGCCGCCACCGGGGTAGAACGCAGCGTTGGAGAGGGTGAGGATGATGTCGCCCTCGTTCTCGATCAGCTCGTCGAGCGCCGCCTTCACGCTGAGCAGGTTGCTCTTGACGTTGACGCCGAAGAGTTGATCGAACGCCTCGCTGATCTTGTCCTTGGGCAGTTGCGGAATCTCGGTGAAGTAGTCGAATACGCCGACCACGCAGACGAGCGTGGTGAGCGGCCCGAACGCGTCCACGACGTCGGCGACGGCGCGTTCGTTGTCGGCCATCGACGTGGCGTCGCCTTCCGTCACCACGACGGAGTCGGCGGGCAGTGCGTTGCGCAGGTCCTTCACCTTCTCCGGGGAGATCTCGAGGATCCCCACTTTTGCGCCCTGTTGCACGTAGAGCTCGACCACAGCGCGGCCGATACCCGATCCGCCGCCGGTGACGAGCGCCACCTTGCCGTCCAGGAATCCCAAGGGAATCAGTCCTTTCTGAATAGAGCCGACAGGGGGCTCGCTTTGAGTTCCGAGCCCGGTCCGTAGGGCGTGTCGAGCAGCGCCGAGTACATGTCCGGCGTCTGCCAGGTGAGGCTCTCGAGTTGCAGCGGATCCAGATGGGTCTGGAATCCGAGGCGCGGCGAGGTGATGACGAGGCGCTCACCACTGCCGGTGCGGGTGTAGCCGACCTGGATCACCGTGAACTCGTTGGCGATCTGGATTATCGGTTCTCCGCGGTCGTTGTGGATGATGCTCATGTAGGCTCCTCCGTCACATGATCAGGGCGAGGTTGTGTGTCATTATCGTGGTCTGATCAAGCAGCACAACACGTTTGGCGAGACGGAAGCCGTCGCCCGCGCGCCGGAGCACGTCCTTACGTTCGCCCGAGAGGACGTCGTAGGTAGCAACGTCACCGCGGGTGCGGTAGAGCAGCAGGTTCGAGGTAACCTCGAACTCGTCCTCGCTATCGCCTGGCGCGACTTGAACGTTGGTGACGAAGTGCCGTGAGCGCGACGGCGGGTCCTCTGCCCACGCGTACTCGGTCTCGAGGCGCAGCACGCGCATCTCCATCGAGTCCGCGTCGTCGTCCATGTGGGTCATTCCCTCGACGACGTCGGTCACGGCCTCACGCTCCCGGGTGACCCTCAGGGGCACAATGTAGCTCAGGTCCTCGGCGACGAGGTCCAGCCATTCCCGGTACCTACCGGCGTCGAGCAGCCCGGCCTCCATGTAGAGCCAGTCGGTGATCTCACGGACGGTGGTGGCCGAGATCTGTGTCTGCGTACTCATGGCCTACGCCTCCGCTTTCGCTGGGGTCTTGGGGGCGGCCGGCGCCGACGTCTCCACCTTGCCGTTGCCGTTGCTGTTGCCGGCGTGCAGCGGTGTGTCCGCGAGCATGAGCTGCATCCAGTATTCGAGGAAGTTGCGCTGGTTGGCCTCGGCGTAGTCCAGCGGGTAGGCCTCCCCGGGTCCGGGCCAGTTCGGGTCGGGCTCGAGAACGCCGCGCCCCATCTGGTAGTTGAGCTCCCCTGTCTTGGCGAACTGACCACCCAGAACACGGGTGATACTGCGCCAGTTCTCGGCGTCGTCCTGTTCGAAGGCGCCGGAGATCCCGAAGGTGCGCAGGTAGGCCTTGTAGCTCTCGTCCTTGAACCAGTCGGGCGCCTCCTTTTCGACGAGGAAGAACGACATCACCTCCATCTTGTCCGGTCCGAGCGGGTGCCAGAGGCGCAGCGTCAGGAACGGCGTCGGTGGGGAGAGGTGGTCCTTGGCCATCAGGAAGTTGCCGATCGACAGATTCGGGAACACGGTGCCATGGATGAAGGCATTGGGCCGGAAGATCTCGACCTGCTCCGGCGTGAGCCGACGCCCCAACTCCTCGACGATGTTCTCCGGCATGCCCATGAACTCCGGCAGCGGCATACCCGGCGGCGGACCGATGATGCCCAGGCCGTGACCGTGCTCGGTGTGGACGTGCTCTCCGTAGAGCGCGAACTGCGGGTCGGGCGGGGCGAGCCCCAGCTCGACCATCGAGCGGTGGGTCATCATGGTGTGGTAGGCGTCGCCGACGAAGTTGTCTGCGCCGAGCTTCCAGTTCGCGTCGACCACCCACCGCTGCGGGGCGCCGACGACCTGCAACCCGGCGTCACTGCGGTCCAGAACAATATCGAGGTAGAACTTCATATCGCCGAGGTAGTCCTCCAGCGAATCGGCGTTCGGGTCCAGCGAGCCGAAGATCAGGCCCTTGTAGGTGGCCAGGTTCGGCATCGGCCGCAGGTTCCAGTCGGACTTCTTCAGCTGATTGCCGTACGCGTCCTTGCCGGCCGGCACGCCGACCAAACTTCCCGTGTTGCTGTAGGTCCAGCCGTGGTACGGGCACCGGAAGTGTGAGGCGTTCCCCATCTCCGCGCGGCACACCTGCATACCGCGGTGGCGGCAAGCGTTGAGGTGCCCGCGGATTTCGCCGTCCTCGTCGCGGCAGACGATGAACTGATCCTCGGAGATGTACCGCACGACGTAATCACCGCGCTCGGGGATCTCACTCTCATGCGCGAGAAAGACCCACGCGTGACCGAAGACCCGCTCGCGCTCGACGTCGTGCACCTCGGGATCGTTGATGATCGAGGCGGGGACGGTCCAGTCGGACTTCACGTCGTGCAAACCCTTCTGGAGGGTCTGCCGGAGTTCGTTGCTCAGCATGCTTTCGGCTTTCTCGAGTCAGACATTCTCTTTCTCCTTCTGGAAGTGCGGGCCTACGAACCCTGAAAGTGCGGGCCATCGAACCCTGAAAGTGTGGTCCTACGAAGCGAATTCGATCCCGCGCAAAGCCAGCTACTTGACTGACGTTCTACCATGTTAGTATCTTTGCTCACATCGGTCAACGTATTTTTGTGTCGTAGGTCACCGACGACCGGATTGTGTGTCGTGGGCCACCAACAAGGAGAGCGCAACATGACAACACCCGTCCTTTCCCCCGAGTGGATGCAGACATACGGCGAGCTGTGGAACAACACCGAGGCGACACGCCAGGGACTCAAGAAACTGAGCATGGTCATCGAGTACCGACTCGCCGAGGACGAGAGCCGCGCAGGTCAGATCCAGGTGGTCCTCGGCGAGGTCGTCCGGGCGGGCGCCCCGGCTGACGGCGTCAAGCCCGAGTTCGTGCTGACAGCCAATACGGACACCTGGCAGCGCCTCGGCCTGGGCGAACTCCCGGCAGCCAAGGCGATGGTCACCCGCAAGGTCAAGTTCCGCGGCCCCATGTCGGTCGCTATGGCGAACCTTCCATCCCTGGAAGCAGCGATGAAGATGATGGGCCAGATCGACGGCACCGACTGGTCGGTGTAACCGGAAAGCCCTCGCGCACGACGGTGAAATGTCCGCCCTGCATCGAGCATCCGACGCCGCCGCGGAACAGCAGATGAGGACCGTCCCGGTCGACGCGCGACCGGGACGCCGCCCTGGGCCAGGTCACATCATCAGCATTGGACATGCGCGGGTCGTGTACGGACGGCACTCCACCGATGATGCCGAGGGCGCGTTTCCTCGCCCTGCCGCAGCGAGGTTGGGACCCGCTGCGGCCCTTGATCATTCCAACCTGAAGCGACGGGCGGGCGGTGCGGACCTCTCGTTGGCGGAGCGCGTGCCCGTGCTCGTCGGCTGCCCACATCGTTCGTCTTTCCCTTGCGCGCGCCGCGGTTGGACGCTGCTGCGTCAGGGTGAAAGGCGTGTGGTCAGCTCCAGTACCCAGGGCTCGCATGAACTGTGGCGCACGCAAGGGGTCGCCGCTCGTCAGCCGGCGACCTTGCCGACGCGTCGTCAGACGGACGCGGCGCGGGGCATACTGGCCGGCATCACTTTGTACTGCTTGGTCGGGCGGTGCAGGCGCGGATCGCGCATCCACAGCGACACACGATCGCGGTGGGCCATCGCGAAGCGGCAGTACGACACGCCCTCTGCCCGACAGGCGATCTCTTGCACATCGATTGGGAGGCCTGTCGCCTCCGAGGCCCAGCCCGCCGCGTATCCCGCCTGGAGATGGCAGGCCCGGCTGCGGTGCCCGTCGTTCAGCGCCTCTCGCGCACTGAACGAGTTGTCCGACTCCCACAGCACGAGGAAGTCCTCGTCGAGCTTGGGCTCCCATAGGAGCAGTTGCACGTCTCCGTAGCCCGCCCATGCGAAGTGGAACGGGCCGGTAAGCACGCGATACTGCGGTTCGGTCATGCCGATCTTGCGGTCCGCGAAGAACGCCGCCGCGTGGCTGAGCCCGATGAGCCGACCGAACCGGTACATCACCGCGGGTGCCAGCTCGGCACCGAGGATCTCGACCAGCTCGCGCGGCAGGTCGCTGGCCACGACGTGGGTCGGAACCAGGGCATGTGGAATGCCGGCGAGCGACACCTGGGCATGGCCCGGGTCGCGCGTGAAGCGCTCCTGGTACTCACACATGTCGTCGAGGGCACGAGCGATCAATGCCGACAGCTCGGTCATGGCTTCTCTCCTCCTCGCCGCGGGGCGGCGACACCCTCCAGGTAGGCGACGAAGCGGTCGCCGCACCGACGGGTGTGCTGCTCTGCGAGGGTCCGGGCACGCTTGGCGGTACGTCGCTCGAGCGCCTCGAAGATGGCCCGATGCTCGGTTCTGGATTCCGTCATCGACTCCCCCATCTGGTCGCCCGTGAACGGAAGCCGCGCAAGCTGATAGCGCAGCAGCGACCACACGCCCTCGACGGTCTGGATGAGCCGCGGCATGCCGCTACCCTCGATGATCTTCAGGTGGAACTCGTAGTTGAGGTCACCGTAGGCCACTTCGTCCCCATGATCAATGGCCGCTTCCATCCGCTCGAGCACGCCACCGAGCTCAGCGAGCTGCTGGGCGCTCATCGCTTTGGCGGCCACCTCGGCGGCGAGGCCCTCGAGCACGCCACGTATCGCGAACAGCTCGGTGACGGTCGTGGAACTCGGCCGAACAACGCGACACCCGACCTGCGGGATGATCTCCACGAGTCCCTCTGACTCCAGTCGCTTGAGGGCCTCGGACACCGGCGTGCGACTGATCTGCAGCTCCTCGGACAGCGCGTAAGTCGAGAGCGTGTCGCCCGGCTGCCAGCGACCGCGGAGGATCTCCGCGGTGAGCTGCTCATACGCTTGACCGCTTCGATTGAGGCGCTGACTGACCATGGGATCCTAGGTGTGCGAAGTGATCGATTCACTCCAGTGTATTGCACCGGTGGACGCGTACCCGATCCGGCTAGAATGTTACTACGCTAGTTGGGTGCGGTTGATGCCACTGCGGTGTGGTGGATCACCCGAACCCACGCCGACGGCTTGGCCGACACCATGAACGTCACACGCGCCGGAACATCAAGCTCTGCAACGCTTCTTCGATGCCGCGCCGCTAGGGACAACCGAGCCGAGGGTGCGTGGCGGGGGTGTGATTTCGCCGAGGCCAGGTCGAGGGCCTCCCGGGTGATCGACGTCCGCGAGCAAGCATCCGTGCGCCCGCCGGAGCGCCGCACGATGCCTGCCGAGTCCCCACCCCCGATCCGTGGACCAGCCGTGTCCACCGACGGGGAGGTCTGTGGCAAACTGCCTTCCACTATGTCCAATAGCGCGCTAGCATACTAGTATCAAACGCACCGTGGAGGGTTCATGAAGATTCTGATCGCGACGGAAGAGACACAGGCGGACCCGGCAACCGAGCTGTGGGTCTGCGAGGTCTGTGAAGACGTGTACGACCCCCAGCTGGGTGACCCGGACGGTGGCATCCCCCCGGGAACTGCCTTCCAGGACATCCCCGACGACTGGGTCTGTCCGGTCTGCGGGGCGCGCAAGAAGGAATTCCGGAAGCTCAGGCCGGGCGAGGAATACCAGGATGTGAGCGAAGACCTCGTGACGGGAGAGCTGGGATGAGCGCTTCCGGCAGCGGCCGCGTCCTCGTCTGCCTCAAGCAGGTACCCGCCCCGGGGGCGGTCTCCTTCGACGAACGCACCAAGCGCATTCGCCGCGATTCCGACGCCGCGATCACCAACCCCGCCGATCTGTGTGCTCTCGCGCACGCGCTGTCGCTTCGCGACGCGCTCGGCTGGGAGGTGGTCGCCGTCACGATGGGGCCGCCCGCCGCCCAGGCCACCCTCGTCGACGCACTACGCCGAGGCGCCGACCGCGCCGTCCATCTTCTCGACCGGCGTTTCGCTGGCGCCGACACGCTGGCGACGGCGCGCGCGATCACCCGGGTCGTCGAACGTGAAGCGCCGGACCTCGTCCTCACCGGCCGCTGGACGCTTGACGGCGCCACCGCACAGGTCGGTCCGCAGGTCGCCGAACTGGCCGGGCTGCCGCAACTCACGCAAGTCGTGGCCCTGCATACCGGCGACGACGGTCGCATCCGGGCCGAGGTGGAAACCGATGTCGGCACGGAGGACTGGGCCATCGAGCTGCCGGGGTTGGTGTCGGTCGGACGTGGAATCGAGCCGCCCTGGGTCGTCGACGCCGCCGACGCCGCGGCCATCGAGACGGTCACCGCCGATGATCTCGGAGGAGGGCCCCGCGACTTCGGGACCCGCGGCTCGCCGACCTTCGTCGTCGAGATCCGTCCCGGCCGCAGTATGCGCTCCACGGAGCACGGCGCCGACGCCCCCGCCGCCGCCAGCATGCTGGCCGCCGCGTTCGCGGCGGCCCGCGAGGACCTCCGGCCCGCGACCTACGCTGCCGGTCCGGCATCCCCGCCGCGGGAGATCTGGGCGGTCGCCGAGCCGCTGCCGGGTGGCGGGCTGCACCCCACCAGCCTCGAGGCCCTCGCCTGCGCCCGCTCGATCGCTGCCGAGCTGCACTCCACGACCGTTGCCGTCCTCCCCGGTGCGCACAGCAGCGACGCGCCGCGCGTCCTGCACGCGCACGGGGCGGACCGGGTGATCGTGCTCGGTGACGCCGGGCTCGAGGAGTACGCCACGGAGCCGTTCACGAGCGCCCTCAGTGCGGCGATCATCGCCGGCTCGCCGTTCGCGGTGATCGCCCCGTTCAGCGCCCGGGGCCGCGACTACGCGCCGCGCGTCGCGGCCCGGTTGGGCCTCGGGCTCACCGGGGATTTCGTCGCGCTCGAGGTACGCGGCGCGGACAGCGACGACCCGGACCTGCTCTGGCTCAAGCCGGCGCTCGCGGGGAACGTGCTCGCGCCTGTCATCGCGCACACCACCCCATCGATGGGCACACTGCGCCCCGGGTCCTTCCCGGTCGCCGCCGTCCGAGACGAGGGCGATCCGCAGGTCGACGTCCTCGGGCCGGCCGCCAAGGCCGCCGACGACCGGTGCACGCCGATCGAGCGGCGCGTCGAGAATCCCGACGCTCCCCATCTGACAGCGGCGCGGGTGGTCATCGGCCTGGGCCCCGGGCTCGATGCGGCGACGCGCCGGGCGGCCGAGCGGTTGGCTCAGGCGACTGGCGGCGCGGTGGCGGCCACCCCAGCGGCGGTGGCCGCGGGCGACGCACCGCGGCAGATCGAGATCGGGCCACTCGCCCGCACGATCGCCCCCTCGATCTATCTGGGCCTGGGGAGACACGACCCCGGGACCCTCCGTGCGGTGAGTGGAGCAGGGCAGATCGTCGTGGTAGACCCCGACGCCCAGCTCGACGAACTGTCCGGCCTCGCCGACGCAGTCGTCACCGCGGATATCGAACCGGTACTTGCTGATCTGTTGGAGCTTGTCGCGGCGGTGCACTAATCCCTCCTCCGGAACTGGCTCACCGTCCCGGTCGGCGCCGGTGAACGGATCGGGCAGCATCGCCAGCCACTTGCGCAGCAGCGCATCGATCCGTGCCCCGGTGAGCCGGTCGCAGATCGCCTGCAGCACGGCCGGATCGTCGACCGCGGCGAACCCGTTGTCGAGTGCCAGTGCGGTGAACCCGAGCCCTGCCCCCGCGGCCTGACGCTGGGCCCAGTGGCGGCCGTTGATACAGAGTTTGGCGTTGCAGGAAAAGGACGAGCAGAACTCGAGGAAGAACGGGCCGAAGTCGGCGGCGACGCAGTAGAAGTAGTAGTGGTTGACCATGCCAGTGGACCTGACGCTCCACGGATAGCTCCGACCGTCGGCGTCGCGGCTTTTCTCGGTGATGGTGGGCTCCGGTGGGTCGGGCGGCCAGTAGGCCAACCAACCGCTACGACGATCCATGCACCCGATCGACGTCGTCGACCAGGGTCACCACCCCGACCCGCCGGTGCCCCTGAGCGCAGCCGCCACCACACGACTCGTCGGGCGGGCGAAGCCCCGTAAGATCTAGGCCGAGAGGTCGGGTGCGATGTCGACGATCATGTCTTCTTGACCGCCGACGAGTCCGCGCCGCCCGACCTCGACGAGGATTTCGCGGGTGTCGAGTACGTAGGTGGTGGCCGCACGCTCCGCGTGCCGGAGGAAGCTGGAGTAAACGCCCGAGTAGCCCAAAGTGATTGTCTCCCTGTCCACTTGCACCGGACGGTCCTGCAGCGGCCGGACGATGCCGTCAGCCGTGTCCTGCAACTTGAACAGATCACCGGTGTGCTTCCATCCGGTCAGGTCTGCGAGGGCGATGAACGCTTCGATGGGGGTGTTGCCCGCTTCGAACTCCTTGCCCGGCCAGGGATGCGTCGACCCTGGCAGCTCCTTCCTCGACCGCAACCCCGGAGTTAGCCACGGACAGTGACAGATTCTGGTGTGCGTGGATTCCGATCTCCGTCTCGGGATCGAGGACCTCTCGGTAAGCGCGCATCCGCGCTCGTATGTCGTTCATGGTCAGACGGCCACCCGAGTCGGTGATGTACGCGCAGTGGACGCCGTAGGCTTACATCAGCTTGGCTTGCTCGGCGAGGTGCGTCGGTGACGCCATGTGGCTCATCATCAGAACCCCGGAAACGTCCATGCCCAATTCTCGTGCCGCGCTGATGTGCTGCGCGGAGACGTCCGCCTCGGTGGCGTGTGTGGCGACGCGGACCGATCTAACGCCGAGTGAATGCACGAGCTTCAGCTCGTCGATTGTTCCGATACCGGGCAGCAACAGTGTGGTCAGCCGCGCCGTCGTGAGAGCTTGTTCCCGTACCCGGCGAGTCTTTCTGCGTTCGCGATGTGCGCTACAGCCGAGGTGACGTCGAAGACGATGTCGATGTCTTCGAAGCCGGGCATGCCGATGAGACCGTCGACACCGGCAGCGGTAGCGGGCACTCCGAGACGGGTAGCCCGGGCCAGTCCGTCGGATCCGGCCCACTGCGGCTGCAGCATCCTCGATGGTGAGGCCCGCGCCCGCACGATCCTCCTGGAGGATGAATGCCACCTCGGGTTCCACACGTGGGGTGATGAATCGGTCCGCAGGAACGCACCGATCGGACTCGAAGATCATCTCGTCGAGCAGGAATCCGAAGTCCGGCTGGTCGACCCCGAGCTGACGCTGCATCACCTGCGAGGTCACCCCCACTTTGTGCCCACACAGCATTCTGCCCGAGCCGAGCAGGTGAGCGCGCACGCTGGTCTGGATCCAGGTAGGCCCCGTCGATGGTCAGCCCGGACAGCGTTCGGAGAGCGGGGAGATCGGGATACGCCTGCTTGCGGCAGCGAGGAGATCGCGGCGAGAGCGCCGAGGTCGGCCGGCTGCGCCTGGTCGATGGTGTTCCGGCGTGTCGGCGTCATTCATGCGCGCACCGTTCCGGCAGCGACCGCTGTTTACGTGAGGCCGGCGGTCGTGTGAACGGGTACGGCCGTGGTCACGGCGAACCCGGCGATGTACTCGGGAATGGGCCGGTAGTACTCGGAGGTCACCGTGTACTGGCCGGCGGCCGCTTTCAGGGCGTTGTGGGCCGCGACCCAGGTGCGCACTTCGTGGGCGGAGTTGCCTGCCGTGGCGGCCATCTCCTTGGCGGTCCACGCATCGAGCCGTTCCAGCTCCCCGGAGGCCAGGATGTCAAGAAGTTGCCGGTCCCACTCCGGGGCGAGGTCCATGATGCCGGCCTCACCCCTGGTGAAGGCCTTGGCGGTGTCGATAACCCGCTGCTGGCGGACCGCTCGCGCCGCGGCGGTGGGGTGGCGGCCACCCAGCAACATCTTCCGTTGTTCCCCGGTCGCTGCCTCGAGCCGCGGTACCGGCGGGTCGTGGGACAGACCACCGGACCCGAGGAGCAGAACGTTCCCGTCGAAATTCTTCAGGAATGTGCCCACGGCCTCGCCGAGCAGGCGGATTCGCTTCATCGGCGCGAACGGTGCCGCCACGGAATTGACGAAGATCGGGATCACCGGCTTCGTCGCGATGCCCCCGAGCAGGATTTCCAAGGGCTGGACCGCACCGTGGTCGACTTCCATCTCGAGGGAGACTGCAATGTCCACGCCCTGGTCCAGCACCGACTGCGCCATCTGCTCGGCAAGCGCCGAGGGCACGTCGAGCCGGCCGGCGGAGCTGCCGAAGTCCCCCACGCCCGAGGCCTCGAAGCCGATGCAAAATGACGGCATGAGCTTGTAGAAGAACCCGTTGTAGTGATCGGGGGCGAAGGAAACGACGAGGTCGGGGTCGTAGTCTTCGATGAACTGCCGGGCCTGCGCGAAGGCCCTGTCCACCTCTGTGCGGACCTCGGGCGGGGGGTTGTTGAACTCCAGCAGCGGACTGTGTGACGTGCAGACCAGCGCGAGCGTCATTATCGGTTCCCTTCGGTGAACAATATGGTCTTCGCCTCAGCGGCGGGCCAGCACTCAGCCGGCAAGGGTGAGCGGGCCGGTCGGTTCGAGGCAGAAGCCGGACCAGGCGTCGGAGTATTCGGTGTCGTGCGCTGCGCGCAGTAGGTGTCGGTAGCCGCCGGAGTAGAAAACGAGTGGGTCGCCCGGGGCGTCGTCCAAATGGTGGACCTTCCCGATGAAGAGGGTGTGGTCCCCGGCGCGGTGGGCGTCGACCACCTCGACACTGATGCGAGCCAGGGCGCCCCGTACCAGGGGGGCACCGGCGATCTCGTCGAAGCTGAAATCCGGAAGGAGGTCGGGGCGCCCGCTGAAGTGCCGGCTAACGGTTTCCTGGTCGGCACCGAGAAAGCTCACCCCGTAGCGGCCGCTGGCGAGCAGCATCTCGTGCATCTTCGCCTTGGTAGCAATGGACACCATCGCCAGAGCCGGGTCCAAAGACACCGACATGAATCCGTTGGCGGTCATGGCGTGGATGCCATCGGCGTGTTTGGTACCGATGATCGTCACTCCGGTGGTGAAGCGCCCCATGACATTACGGAAACGCCGGGGTTCCACAGGGGGCGCCGCATCCGGGCCGGTAGTAGTAGTAGTAGTAGTAGTAGTAGTCGACGTCGATGTGCTCATTGCTCCACCTCTCGAACTGAGATCTTAGTATGTCAGCTTAGGGGTGTGTGATCGACCTGACAAGCCTCTCCGTCAAAGGCGACCGGAAGCTGTTCCGGTCCACCGGCGATCTACGTCGTCGTCGACCGCCGGTAAGGCAGCCCCACGGTCGGCCGCATTCACCTAGCCCAGAGGGCGTTTGATGGATCCTCTGGGCGCCATCTGTTCCGTCGCCGCGTTCGGTTGGACCGCATCATCGAGCGCCTCGAGTACGATCGTGTGAGCCGTATTCTCGAGCGAGATATGGTATTGAAATACTAGAATCTGACAGGGTCAACCCTCATCGGTTTGGTCCCGTGCAGTGATCGTCGAGAGGCTGGATGTTCCATGACCATGACCATGACCGCGTCGGGGAGCAAGACGGACCAGATCTACGACGCCCTCCGCACCCGGCTGATGCAAGGGCATTACCAGTTCGGGGAGGTCCTGAGCACCTACGAACTCGCTCAGGAGTTCGGCGTGAGCCGCCGGCCGGTCATGGACGCTGCGATGCGGCTGGCGTCCGAGGGATTCATTTCCATCATCCCCCAGGTGGGGTGCCGGGTGATCATCCCCGACGAAGAGAGGGTCCGTGAGCATTTCGCCCTGGCCGGAATCCTCGAAGGTGCGGGCGCCAAGCTGGCAGCCCTCAACGCCACCGAGGTGCAACTGGCCGACATCGATGCTGCACTTGGCCGCTGCGCCGGCCCAGCCGAGGCGGACGATGCGGCGGCCTTCGCGGCCGCGAACCGCGACTTCCACTCCGCCGTGCTGGCAGCCAGCGGCAACCAGCGACTGACCGAGCTCGCCAAACACGCCTGGGATCTGAGCGATTTTTACATCCAGAAGAACCGAGTCAGCACGGACCTGCGCAGATCTCAGAGTGAACACTCCGACATTGCAGGGGCGATCTCGCGCCGGGAACCAGGGCTTGCGCGAGAGCTCATGGAAGGGCATCTCTCGCGATTCTGGATGGGCGTTCACATCTAGCCACTCGCCGGTCACGTCCACGGCAGGCGAGGCAGCGGGTCACCCTCGACAGGGTGTAAGCCCGCGGCCCAGCCGTAGCCGGGCGGCGAAGCGCCATCAGGCTCCGGAGTGCCGGAGAAAGACCGACCCGAGCGGCGTCCCCGCCCCGTGAGTTGAATCCGGCCGAATGGCGCGTGCCCGTCAGGGCGAACACGGGGAGGTCGACGGCGATGATCTCTGAGGCGACCGCCGAGATCGTTCCGAGAGCAGAACGCGAGTAGCGCGCACACTCCGCTGTGCGGGCCGGGGAAGCACGGCTTACCCCGTGCGCCGCATCCGCCCGCGGACACCGAGCCCGGGCAGGGCGCGGAGCCGCTCCGCTGTCTGCACCGGCGCAAGCATGTGTGGGGCATCGCTGTGTCGGTCACCGCATCCGCCTGGCGGCCCCACGCGACACCGCGGCGGAAAAACAGCATCTTGTCATTGAGATCTTAGTATGCCAGCATGTTACGTGTGATCGCAGTCACTGGTCGGATATCAGTCAGGTACCGGGGATAGGCATCCGGCCGGCGAAATGTATCGGGGCGGCATGACTGCCGCCGAGCCGAACCAGCCGGGCCTGGTTGCAACAGGAAGGATTGCCGTGGAAGAGCATGTGAGCATCTGGGGAGACCTCGCGGGTGTCGACCTGGTTCAACGAACGGTCGATGTCGACGGAGTCGCGACGCGGGTCGTGGAGGCCGGGAGCGGACCGAGCCTGATCCTGGTGCACGGGACGGGCGGGCACCTGGAGGCGTACGCGCGCAACGTGCGGGATCTGGCCAAGGATTTCCATCTGGTCCTGTACGACATGCCCGGGCACGGTTACTCGGACAAGCCCGACCGGCCGTACACCATCGACTATCTCAGCGATCATCTCGTGGCGTTGATGGACGCGCTGTCCATCGACCGGGCCGACCTCTCGGGCGAGTCCCTCGGCGGCTGGGTCGCGGCCTGGACGGCCGCGCACCACCCCACTCGCGTCCGCGGGATGGTCCTCAACACACCCGGGAACATCACCAACAAGCCCGAGGTGATGGCCGGCCTGAAGGAATCGAGCATGAAGGCGGTTCGTGAGGCCAGCCCGCAGACCGTGCGAGCCAGGGTCGAGTGGCTCTTCCACGACACGTCCCTGGTCACCGACGAACTCGTGGGCCTGCGGCTGCGGATCTATTCCCAGTCCGGCTTCGAGACGGCGATGGCCAACATCCTTGCGGTGCAGGACTGGGAGTACCGGCGCCCCTTCGTGTGGTCACCGACATGGTGTGACCGCATCCTCGCCCCGACCTTGTTGCTGTGGACCGACCACGACCCGACCGCCGCCGTCGAAGAGGCCTCCCTGCTCGAAACACTCATCTCGGGAAGTCGCCTGGAAGTCATCGAGGGGGCCGGGCATTGGCCGCAGTGGGAGAAACCGGACGAGTTCAACGAGGCACACATTCGATTCTTGAAAGGAAAGTCATGACCGCACGAAACGGCGCAGCGTACCTCGAGAGGTTGCGCACGCACAGTCCCGAGTTGTGGGTGGGATCGGAGAAGATCGTCGATGTCGTCGGGCACCCGGCCACGGCCGGTGCCGCCGCCGAGATCGCCCGCCTGTACGACCTCCAGTTCGAGGACGGCAACGAGGACATGCTCTTCGAACCCGCCGACGGCGACGGCCCGGTCGGAGTGCAGTTCCTCGAGCCGCGCTCCCGCGAGGACCTGGAGCAACGACACGCCATGCACAAGAAGTGGGCGGATTCCACCCTGGGCATGATGGGTCGCACCACGGATTTCGTGAGCGCCATGCTGGTGGCCTGGAACGCCAATGCCGACTTCTTCGGCGACAACGCCGACAAGGTACGCGACTACTTCCGGCACGTGCGGGACAACGACCTGTTCCTGTCCCACGCGATCGCGGACCCGCCCGTGGACCGGTCCAAGCCCGCGTCACAGCAGCCCGACCCCTACACCTATCTCGGGGTCAAGGAGCAGACCGCGGAGGGCCTGATCGTCAGCGGCGCGAAGATGCTGGCGACGGCCGCACCCTACTCCGACGAGATCCTCGTCTGGCCGTTCTCGCTGCGCAAGTTCGCCCCGGAGGAGAAGCCCTACGCCATCGCCTTCGCCATCCCGACCGACGCACCCGGCGTGCGGCTGATCTGCCGGGAGCCGTTCGGCGGCGGCAATGCGTTCGACCAGCCGCTGTCGAGCCGGTTCGACGAGATGGACGCGGTGGTCGTCTTCGACGACGTGCTCGTGCCCTGGGACCGGGTCTTCATCAACCAGGACTACGAGCGGGTCAACCGGATCTGGGAGATCAACTCCAACGCTTTCACCGGAGCCCAGACCTCGGTCCGCCTGATGGCGAAGCTGCAGTTCGTCGCCGGGCTGGCGAAGCGGGCCACCGAGGTGGTCAAGACAGATCAGTTCCCGCAGGTCCGGGACGCCCTCGGGGAGATCAGCACCTACATCGAACTGACAAGGGCCGCGATCCTCGCGTCCGAGGCCGGCGCCACGCCCAACCAGGACGGTGTCCTCTTCCCCGACCTCCGGCCGCTGTACGCCATCCGCAACTCCGGAAACCGCTGGTATCCACGGGTGCGCGAGATCCTCCAGCAGATCCTCGCCGGCGGACTGCTCTACCAGCCGGCCGACGTCAGTGCGTTCGACTCCCCCATCGCGTCGGACCTGGCCAAGTTCTACCGCGGCCCCGACAACAGCAGCGTCGACCGCATTTCCGTCTTCAAGGTGGCAGCGGATCTGGCGGTCTCCGCCTTCGGCGGACGCCATGAACTCTATGAACGCTTCTACGCCGGCGATCCGATGTTCCTGCGCATCAACACCCAGTTCAACCAGTACGACTGGACGGAACCGCTGGGACTGATCGACGGGTTGCTGGCCACCTCGGCCGAACACGCACGGACCGCCGGCTCCGCAGAGCCGGACCGCACCGAGGGGGGCGCCGCGGCATGACCGTCACGGGCAAGCGGGCGCTGGTGACCGCCGGGTCGAGCGGGATCGGTGCCGCCGTCGCGGCATCGCTGCGGGCGGGCGGCGCGGAAGTCTTCATCACCGGAACCCGACCGCACACGGCCGACGTCGCCCGGGACCTCGGGGCGGCGGGCTGGGCGATCGCGGACTTCACCATGCCCGGCGCCGCCACCGGCGCGGTCCGGTCTGCCCTCGACACTCTCGGCGGTGTGGACATCCTCGTCTCCAACACCGGCGGCTCGCGGGCCGCTCCGGCCACCGAACTCGCACAAGCGGACTGGGAGTCGGCCTACCGGTTGATCCTCGACAGTGCCATCTCGCTGACCAACGCGGTCCTGCCGGGCATGTTGGCCTCGGAGTGGGGTCGGCTGATCTACCTCACCTCGGTTGGTGTGGTGCGGCCACTGCCCCGCCTGCACACGTCCAACGTGATGCGTGCCGGCGTGGCGGCGCTGGCTCGGTCCCTCGCGGGTGAGGTTGCGCCGAACGGGATCACTACCCACGTCATCGCCCCGGCGCACGTCGATACCACGCGGCGGAGGGCATTGGTGGCGGCGGCCGCCACGTCGGCGGGTACCTCAGTGGAGGAAACGGAGCGGCGGCAGCTCGCCGCCGAGCTCCCCGTCGGCCGCTGGGGGCGGCCGGAGGAGATCGGTGAGCTCGTGGCCTATCTCTGCTCGGAGCGCGCCAGCTTCCAGACCGGGTCGACGCACGTCGTCGATGGCGGAATGACCTCGATCTAAGGCGGAAAGAATGACGAATTTCGACGTGTGGATGGAAAAGCTGCACGACATGAAGGATTTCGACCCGGAGCGTTCGCTGCCGGACGGCCTGGTCACCGGCCCGGACAGCGCGCGCTGGCTCGAGGAGGAGATCACCGGCAACCCCAGCCGGGTCGGGGTACTCGCGGACGTGCCGGCGAAGTCCATGGAGTTCTACCTCCAGGAGATTCCGGCCGGAACGGCGACCGACCTTCAGCGGCACTTGCACGAATCCGTGCACTGCGTCGTTGACGGCAGCGGCTACTCCGAGATCGGCGGGAAGACCCTGCGCTGGACGGCAGGGGACTTCGTCTACACCCCGCCATGGGTCTGGCACCGGCACTACAACGACGGCACGACGAACGTCCGAATGATCCTCGTAGAGAACTCGCGGATGCTCGACAGCCTCGGCATCAATCGGCGGGAGAGCGCCGGAAATATCGCCTACCACGACAACATTGACAGGAGTTGATCCAATCATGGGAATCTCACAGGTGTCCCACGCCGAACTCGCCGTAGGCGACCTCGAAGAAGCGGTCGGCCTTCACGTCGACGTGCTCGGCATGAAGGAACTCGGCCGGTCCGACGGTTCCGTCCGGCTCACCGCGGGCGTCGACGAAAGGTGCGACCTGGTACTGACCTCGGGTGGCACCGGCGTTCGCCGGTTCGCCCTCAGGGTGGACTCGCACGACGACCTCGAGCACTACGGCAAACGCCTCGCCAACGCCGGCGTCGAACACAGCACCCGCAGCGACGAGGATCCCGGCGTGAGCCAGTCCTTGCAGTTCCGGACGCCGACCGGCCACGTGATGGAGCTGTCACTGCTCACCGACGCCGAGGGGCCGCAGTACATTCATCCGGCGCGAGCCGCCCATCGCGGCGGGATCCGGGCACTGGACTTCGACCACATCACACTCCAGGCGCAGGACCCGAAACCACTGGTCGAGTTCATGGTCGACATCCTGGACTTCCAGATCTCCGACATCTTCGCTCCCGCACCCGGCGTGATGGGTGCTGCCTGGCTCCGCGCCAGCGACCTGCACCACGACGTGGCAATCATCTCCACACCCGAGCCCGGAAAGTCGCTGCACCACTATGCCCTGGGAATGGAGTCCTTCGACCACCTCAAGGTGGCCGCTGACGAACTCGCACGGCACGGTGTGCCGATCGAGACCGGACCCGGCCGTCACGGTGTGGGCGCCAACCTCTACACATATTTCTGGGTCGCGGGTAACCGTTACGAACTGTCCGCGGAAATGCCCCGGGTGCGCCCCGGTGCGCCCGGAATGTGGGACAACTTCCCGAAGGCGTTCAGCCCCTGGGGCCTGACCCCACCCGAGTCGTTCGGACACGCCTCCTAGGGAACCGGTGCCGCCCTTGACCTTCCCCGTCAGCGGCGGCACCGGCACCAATGCCTTGCACAGGTCGATCAATGCATCAAGGGGCGGATCCCGATCCGCCCATTCCAAGGTGAGGAGACCCGCGAGCTGGCGGACTTCTCCGTGAGTCCCAGATCGGATACAGCCGGGGACGTTTGCGGGCGATCAACTTCGTCGCCTTCCTTCGTCCAATCCCCGGCAGCGCCCACAGGGCCGTTTCCAGGTCCCAGGCGGGCCATCCCGGGGTCAGCGGTTCCGGTTCGTCGAACCAGGTCCCGGTCCGGGCCTATCGCCGTCAGAAAGGCGTTCAGCGCCTCGGACTGGGTGTCGAGGATCGTCCGCGCCGCTTTCGGGGGGACCTGCACGGACAGGAACGTCACCGCGACCAGGTCGTCCGCGGTGAACCGGTCCGCCTCCCCGGCCCGATTACCGGTGCTGGACCAGGAGTCGAAGTGCGCGCCGACGTAGGCGTCGTCGCCCAGGTACGGGCGGTCGTAATACTTCGTCAGTGCCTCGATCGCCGCGGCGTCCGAGTCGGTGGCGAGGGTGGTCGGCAGCCGCAATGTCATACCCCGCACCCCCTCACCCCCCAGGTGCCGGCGACCGGGAACCGAACCGAGGTGGGCGCTACGCGCCGGGCCCGGAATCAGGGGCGGTGTCCGGCCGCGGCGCGGCCGCCGGCGGTCTCCGGCAGAAGCGTGCGGGCCTTCTCCGCCAGGTCCGGCAGGCCGAGCGCATCGAGCCAATCACCGTAGGCCCGCGCCAGGGCGGCCAGGGCGAATTCCTCGTCCACCAGCACCACCGGACTGGTGGGATACGCGACCCGCGCCACGAACCGGGCGATCTCGTCGGCGGACGTTGTGTGGACAGTATCGCGTTGTGGGCGTGGCCCTTCGGACGTCACAGGGACGTTTCATCTGCCCAGTTCAGTGATAGGAATGCGCGGTGATCGATGCGCGCAAAGGATGGCCTGAAGGCGAGTGCACCACCACTGGCTTCTTCGACGGCATGGACCGCTCGAGGACTGCGAACCCGCCGCCCGGACCACCCGAAACAGCCAGCACCCGGGGGTCGGGGGCAGGCATGGTTCTCGCCCTCCCACCTCGACGTTGCGGGCATGATTTAAGCTCCAGACCAGCCCGTCTCCGTCAACGGCGAGATCGATCACCCAGGTATCGGTGCCATCCAGGGCCCACCTGACACCTGACCGAAGTACGTTCGTCAGATGTCCACACGAATCGCTGTGTCGATAAACCTGGGACCGAATGCTCCCATCCAGATCCTCAGCGCGGCCCTATCCGATCTCAACACCATTTGCGCGCTGAGCACTGACCTGGAGAAACAGATCACGCGCGCAAACATGCTCTATAGGTTCAACTCAGAAGATTTGTGGTATCGACTGATGGTCGACAAGAGGTTCAACCCTCCCAGCGGATGGAAGAATCTCGCCGACATCGAAAGAGAGGTTTACTTCCTAAGCCTAGGTCCGTTACAGGATCTTGCCAGGAATGCCGTCGAGGCAGAGATAAGTCGAATCATCAACGAACGAGGCTGGGCCTCCGACGGGGAGATATACGTCACCAGCCTCACTTATGCCAACCCCCTCGACGCAGTACTCACCGCCATCAGCGCTGCAGGCATACGACCCGCTGGCGAAATTCTCTACCGGATCCTTGTACTGATCCGCGATTGGAAACAAGACCGGCGCCGAAAGCGCCTTTCAAACGATGACTACGAAGACCAAATCCAGACTCGGAAGCTGATACGCGCCCACGTCACCAAGCAACTCATCGAGGATGGGGTCTCGCTCAGCCCCGAAATAATCAATTCACTCTTCACCGACGACCGCACCGATGCGTTCGCTCAACTCAGCCGCGCACAGTTGTCGATCGAATCAACCCGCGTCGAGGACGCCCGAGACGATTCCTCCCCCACAGAAGAGGCGTAGCTGAGCATCCCTGGGGACAGCGGGGCAGGCGGCGGGGAACCGTACTGGGGCGGTCTCCTGTCGCCGCGGCCGGTGCGCGCGCCGAATCCGGTCGTTTCGGGGCAGGCGCGTGCGGGCCTTCCCCGCCAGATCCGGCAGGCCCAGCGCGCCGAGCCAATCACCGTAGGCCCGCGCCGGGGCGATCAGGGCCAGCTCCTCGTCCACCAGCACCACCGGACACGTGGGGTACGCGACCCGAACCACGAACCGCGCGATCTCGTCGGCGGTCAAGATCTCCCCGAGCGGCGGGAGGTCCAAGGCGTCGGTGAGGCGGTCGAAATCGGCGGTGGTAAGCACCCGCAGCGACCGCAACCGCCACGGGTAGGTCCCCAGGACCGCCAGCACCGTCGAGGTGGCCTGCCACACCGATTCCGCGGGGATGGTAAACGACCTCGGCGTGGCCGAGCTCCGAACGCGCGGCCGTGCCGCGCGGCGTTGAGCCCGAAAGTTATTCGGATGTCGTCGCTCTATTTCATGTTTGAGGGAACCGTGCGGTTTCCGGGCAGTTCCACGATGACAACGTGGCGAGGGTGGGCGCTTCCAGCGATTGTCGTGGTGGTGTGTGTGACCAGGTCGCTGAGGTGTGGAGGTGCGCCCTTGCCGTCACCGAGGCGGAGGATTATGAGGAATCCTATACGAATGTCGCCGCCTTGATAGGAGACTGTTTGCTGTATGTAGGCGGTCTTGGCGGCCTGTCGTGCTTTGGTCGCGTCTGCCTTTAGTTCTAGGTAGATGTGGAAGGCGCCGAAGCCGACTTGAATATCGGCTCGACCGCCGGCAACATTCGTTAGTTCGATTTGGGCGAATCCGGCCAGACCACTACCCACGAGATAGTCGAACAGGTCCAGGTGTAAGTCGTTTTCACTCGCGTTTGGCTTGTAAAGGTAGGGTTTGTACTTTTTCTCGATGTTGATGCGCGAGTGTAGAAATCGGACGAGGAGTTCGAGGACGTAGTCGACCTTGTCCTTGATATCGCCCTTGTAGTCCGGGCTAGCGCTGAGGTTGTCTTTGATCCTCTCGCATACCGCGGAGATGGCTACATGTTGGAAGGGGCCCCGGGAGTCTCGCGCGTCGGTGATTCCGATCGCAAGGGTCTTTAGGATTTCGGGATCGAGTTCGGCGATAGCGTTGGGCACGTTTCCGCCGCCGAACAGGTCAGCGAGCGGGGGCGGAAGCGGCGCCGACGCCCCAACAGTTTTTCCCGGCGGCTCATGCTTCGCGACCTGGTCGCGGGCCGCTTCTAAGACAATCCGCGCGACAGGAAGAACCTCCCCCGCCCGCCCGTGGCTATTCGATTGCGGGTTGTCGACGCACTTTTGCAGTTCATCGACGTGGTCTTCGAGATTGCGGAGTAATCCAGCGCGGGCAGCGAAGCTGCCGACGATCGGCGGCTGAAGCATTCTCCGCACACCGTCGAGATCGGATTCGCGGGCGACGACTTCGACCGCCCGAGAGGCGGTGTAGATGTCGAGGATGTCGTCGAGCACGACGGCTGCGCGGTAGATGCTTGCGCGTTCAAGGTGGGTTCGCAGGAACAGCAGATCTTGGGCGAGGCGCCCCCACCCGGTGAGGACACTTTGTTTGCGGTCTCCCACCCAGTGGTGGAGCCCGTGTGCACCGATTCGGTAGCGCGTCACGAGATGTTCCAGTTCAGCGACCGCAGAAGGTTCGATCGGCCACTCGCCGGTGCTGGACTCGGTAACACCAGTAAGGAAGTCACTGAGGATCTTCAGCGTCGAGTCGAGAACGATGGCATCGATCGCATCCTCGTTACCCGTGATTGGCGCCAGAGCGGTTCTGGCCCGGCCGATGTGCATGAGGGTGTCGCGGGCCGACGATGCGCGTAAAACTCGGGCGAGTTCGATGGTGGCTGTGGCCCACGCTGCATCGAGTGCGATATCGATGGTCTGTTGGTGCGCAGTCTGGGTAGTGTGGTCGTCGTGGACTGCACCGGGACGGGGTGCGCGTGCCCCGGTTAGCACCTGGATGGATTCGACGAGGTTGTCGTCGAGTTCCCAGTGGTCGAACGCGGTGGCGATTGCACGAACCATCGCCTGTGCGTAGCGCCGCGGTTGTGGTTGCTTGATGTCCTCGAAGAGGATGAATAGGCGATTCTTGGATCCATACTCGGAGAGGGTCAGTCGCAGATACGTTTCCAGAGCGTCGGCATGTCTTGCAATGACGGCGGGGGTTGATTCGTTGCGAGGGTCTGGGGCAGCAGCTAGCTCGTATACGCGCGCCGCCAGTTCGCCTCCGCTCATCGCGAGGATCGGGCGCGTGGAGAATTGTCAGATCGGGGTGTTCCTCGCCTACGCGTCCGGCGCCGGGCACGCGCTCATCGACCGGGAGCTCTACCTCCCCGAGTCCTGGACCTCCGACCGGGACCGGTGCCGCGCCGCCGGGATCGGCGACGAGGTGAAGTTCGCGACCAAACCCGTTCTGGCGCAGCACATGATCGAACGCGCCCTCGACGCACAGGTCCCATTCTCCTGGGCCACCGCCGACGAAGCCTACGGGCAGGTGAAGTACCTGCGGGTCTGGCTCGAGGAACGCGACATTTCCTACGTGCTGGCCACCCGCCTGGGCGGCGACGTGTTCACCCCGGATGGCCGCGCCGGCCGCGCCGACGAGATGATCGCCGCGATCCCGCCGAAACAGTGGCGCCGCATCTCCGCCGGCGACGGCGCCCACGGCCGACGCGAGTACTCCTGGGTCCGGATCCCGATCCGGATCGCCTGGGCACCCGGGCGCGGGCACTGGTTGCTCGCCCGCCGATCACTGTCGGATCCGACCGAGATCGCGTACTACATCTGCGCCGGACCCCGCCGCACCACGCTCACCGAACTCGCCACCGTCGCCGGCTCGCGGTGGCGGGTCGAGGAATGCTTCCAACAGGCCAAGAACGAGGCCGGCCTCGACCAGTCTAGGTACGCACCTACCGGGCCTGGTACGCCCACATCACCCTGTCGATGCTCGCCCTCGCCTGGCTCGCAGGCACGAAAACCGAAGCCATAAAAGGGGAATCGGAACCGATGATCAGGACATGATCGGCTACACGGTACCCGAGATCCGCCGCCTACTCGTGTATCTGATCCTGCGACACGCCCACCCCGACGAGCACACCTGGTCCTGGTCACACTGGCGGAGACGCCGACAACACCAGGCCCGCACCTCCCACTATCGAACCCGCGGTCACCTGCCATAAGTGCCGTTGCAGTACTAGCCCACGCACTCCCCGGGGGCCGGGAATGAACGGGAACACGCAACCCAAGGCATGCGATATTGGGCTAGTTGGCGAGGAAGTCGTTGAGTAGCTGGTTGAACTTCTCGGCCCATTCGATCTGTGTCCAGTGTCCAGAGCGGCCGAAGACGTGTAGCTGGGCCTTGGGGATGACTTCCATGAGTCGAATGGAGCTCGACAGTGGTACGACGCGGTCCTCGCGGCCGTGAATGACGAGCGTTTCATGAGGCAGGCGTGCCAGGTCCTCCTCGGGAGTGACCAGTGCATCCACGCCGTTCTGCCGCGGTTCGGGAAACATCGTGGAAAATGCCTCCTGAATGCCCGGTTCGATGCTCGCGCGGTACCGCACTTCGGCCAGCTCGTCGGTCACGAGCTCGCGCGAGTACGCGAAGATGTCGAGCAGTCGACGCATGTTCTCAATCGATGGCTGGTAACCCCATGCCGCATCGAGGCCATCGGTGAGCGGGAAGGAAACACCCGCACTGCCCATGAGCGCCAGCCGCCCGACACGCTCCGGGTGCTGCGTGGCGACCCGCAGCGCGATTGCCCCGCCGAAGCTGTTGCCAACCAGGGACGCCCGCTCAATGCCGTGCGCGTCAAGGAAACCCACCACCTGGTCTGCCCAGGTCTTGAGGTCATACACCACGCCAGGGGGCCGTTCGGTCCCACCGAACCCGACCATATCGGGGGCAAGCACGCGGAACCGTTCCGCGAGTGCCGGGATCGTGAGCCGCCAGTTCGCATAGGCAGTGACCCCCGGACCCGACCCGTGGATCAGCACGACAGGAGGACCGCTACCAGCCTCGAGGTAGTTCGTCCTGATACCGTTCGCGACGATTGAATTATCCTCTGGGGGCACTTCCGTGCTCATAACTTTCCCTCCGACCGAGCTTGCCGTGGCGCTGTTTTGACCAGTGTGGGCTTGGTCCCAATCCCGGACATCCGTAAAAACTACGGAATACCCACGCATCGAAGTCAGTCCACCGAGTACTCCAAGGGTGAGTCCCATGGGGTGGTGTAAATCGGGTTCCGCGAATCGGTGACAGTGTCAATCCGAGATGGTCGCGGCCGCTGTACGCGTCATTTTCAGCCAGCCGACGGGGGCCGCTGGTGCGTGATCGTGTCGCTACCGTCGCAGTGATGTTGGAATCTCAATTCCCCACGGTGGCAGCGATGTTAAACGAATGCAAAGGAGGAGACCACGGCGTTCGCGGACCTCCCGGAGGCACACTGGCGCAAGATATGGTCGACCAAATCATCGAGCGCCTGAATAAAGAGGTCAAACGTCGAACCGACGTCGTCGGTATCTTCCCCAACCCTGCAGCGCTGCTGCGTCTGGCGAGGTGTGTGTTGATCGAGGCGCACGACGAGTGACAGGTATCCCAACGCCGCTACCTGTCCGAGGAATCCACTGCCGGGCTCCGCCCGCCTGCGCCGACAGTCATCGCGGCTGACGCACCCGCCCAGGCGATGGTGCTGGACGAAACAACCACACTTACGGCATACTCCCCAACATCACAGTTCCCGGCGCACAACGATTTACACCACTTCACGGGGCTCTATCCCTACCCGATCGAACGGCAGTTAAGAAATGCAGATGCGCGCAGCGACGTACCACAAGTCCGGAGAGGCTTCCGATGTTCTCTCCATCATCCAATGCGAGAAGCCTGAACCGGGTCCCGGGCAGGTTCTCGTTCGAGTCTCCTTTTCCGCAGTGAATCCCTCTGATGTAAAGACCCGCAGCGGCAAGACTCCGCGCCCGATAGACGACTTCCAAATTCCTCATATGGACGGGTGCGGTCGGATAGTTGCAGTGGGACCAGGAGTCCATGAAGGCCGTATCGGCCAACGTGTATGGCTTTGGCTTGCGGCGCTGGGCAGCAGATGGGGTACGGCCGCCGAATATACCCTCGTTCCCGCGAATCAAGCCGTGGCGTTGCCCGACTCAGCTTCCGACGAACTGGGTGCGTGTCTGGGAATTCCGGCCATGACCGCCCACGAGTGCCTACTGCATGCAGGACCGGTGACGCACAAGAAAGTCTTGATTGCAGGTGGCGCCGGCGCTGTAGGCCACTTCGCGATCGAACTCGCGCGATGGGCGGGTGCCACTGTCATCGCTACAGTGAGCACGCCCGACAAAGCTAAACTCGCACGACAGGCAGGCGCAGACTTCGTCGTAAATTACCGCGACGACGACGTTGCCGACCAGATCACAGCCTTCACCAACGGCGTGGACATCTTTGTAGAAGTCGCCATCGTGGACAACTGGAACATCGACCTAGCTGTCGCGGCACCTGGTGCAAGCATCGCCACCTATGCCACCGACGGTCGCGAACTCTCGATCCCTATCCGCGAGTGCATGGCTGCAGGTCTCGGGCTCCGTTTCTTCCTTCTTTATACACATAGTCGTTCAGCCCTCTCCCTCGCCGCGCAGAGCATCACCGACGCACTTGCCGAGCAGGCACTAACCCCACTGCCTCATCTCACGTTCCCGCTAGATGAAATCGCTTTAGCTCACGAAGCAGTCGAGAACGGTGAGTCGAGAAAAGTTCTACTTGACCTTCGTGACTCCGATACATGACGGTCGCGTTGGTCGAGCGCAGCGTACGGGCGAGAGTGGGCGGCACACCCAATCGCAGCACCGTGAGTGTCCCGTCGCGTCCCTCGCGCAGGCTCGCGGCCGCCGCGAGATGGGTACGGTCGAGTTCCTTCGCCAGGGCGGGCAGCGCGGCCTCGGCCTCGAGCGCCGAATCGGCATGGTTGGTGTCCGCCATATTCCGCCCGACACTGCTCCGAAGTCGTCGCGGCAGATGATTTTTCACGTCTCGTATCTTGTGTAGCTGACAATGTTGGATCACCGGGTGATCGAGGACGTCGACCACCGCCTTACGCAACCAGCGTCGCGTTCTCCGTCGAGCTCTCCACCAGCGCCAACGGGTGCTTGTCCCCGTCGATATCGATGCCCAGGGCGACGATGCAGCACGACTCGGCGTAGTGGACCCCGTCGATCATCAACGCTACCAGATCCAGCCCGGACAGGTCCGCGGCGAGCAGCTCAGTCAGGGCGGCTTCGGTCAACTTCACGAACCTGCGTGAGACGGCGGACTTGCTTGTCGCCGAGAATGTCTCGGCGGCTCGCCGTCCGACCGGTTCGAGACCGGCTGTGTAGCGGCGGGTCGAGAGCCCGGCGAGCATCTCCTCCATCGCCATCTTCCCCAGGATCTCGGTGGAGGTGACCAGCTCGTACGACGGGGTGGGCCGTTCCCCGGCGCTGTCGGCGGCCCGCACCCGCGGCCGGGTCACGGGCATCCGACGCCCGCTGAGGGTCACCGAGCCGCGTTCGCGGCCATGGCGCACCCGCGATGCGCTGCCGGTCGCGACGGCCTCTCGGCCCGGCCGGGGCGGTCACCTCGGCGTCCATCATCGCCTGCATCGCCTGCAGGCCGCCGACGGCGGCCCTCGTGCATGTTTCGGCGATCTTGGCCATCGCCACGCTCACCCGCTCCGGGATCGCGGGCACGGTCTGGTTCTGGCTATTCTTCTTCACGGCGGTCCCCTGCTGTCGGAGTTCTTGGAGGAACGCCCGACACTTACGACATGGCAGGTCTCGAGCTGGGGACCGCCACCTCAACTTCTACGACGCCCGGGGCAACTCCGGGATCATGCCGGGCCAGGACTACATCGCGAAACCCGCACCACCCGACCGAAACCAGAGCAAACGACCATGAACCGGCCGCAGCGACACCGGTCAAGGTACGAAGTTCACAGAGGCGTCGGACAGCCCTCCACCGGGGCGCCGTCGACGACGATCCTGGCGCCGTCGGGGTAGAACGACACGTGGTCGCCGATGCCCGAAGCCTCCGCGGTCGTGAACGGGTAGTACCAGGCGGCGTCCTCGACGGGGTCGCTGTCGTCCGATCCGGTGAACGACAGGTACGAGGCCGTGCCCTTGTACGGGCAGGAGGTCTTGGCGTCGGAGCCGGTGAAGAACTCGGAGCGGACGTCGATGCGAGGGATGTAGTAGCGAACTGGTAGTGAGGTCTCGAACAGCAAGCGTGGATGGGTGGTGTCGGCGACGAGGGTGTCGCCGATAAAGACCTCCACGTGCCGGGAGGACGGCAGGACGTCGACGCGGAAGTAAGGGTCGCGCGGGTGCACGAACACCTGCTGATCCTCCTCGTACCAGGCGTCCATCTTGTGCCAGTAGAAAGCGACATACCAGCTGAGATCGAGGGAGTCCTTCAGCGGTTCGTCGTAACCCCACAGCGACCGCTCGGCCCGCCGATCGTCGACGACGAGATCCCAGTACCTGGCCTTGCCTTTCCACGGGCACCACGTGGTGGCGTCGAGGGGCTCGAGGGAGTCGGTGCGCACGTCGTCGCGGGGGATGTAGTAGACCGGCAGGTGCCCCTTCTCGAACAGGTACACCGCGCGGGTGGTGTCCGCGATCACGTGACCTGCGAAGAACACCCGGATTCGTTTGTGGTTGCGTTCGAGCGAGATGCGGCCGTTCACGCCGGACTGCTGGACCTCGGCAGCGTGCGTCAGAGCTATGGACATCGACTTCTCCAAAGTTCGTGGGTGGGTCGGGCGCTCCGCGCCCTACCGGGTGATCGTGTTGATCAACTCGAAGACGGCGGGCGGAGGGATCTGATGAGGTAGCTTCGGTCGGATCACCTCGTCGAAGGGTTGTCGTGGACGTCCCGGGATTCCCAGATCTCGGAGACAGTCAAGCCGTCCCCCCAGGAAATGCGTAGTCGGCGATGGGAACAAACTCTCTCACGCCCGATCGCTCCGACGACAATCAGCACTCCGGTCATAACGAATGCGCAGTTCATCACCGCGTGTTGGGCCCTAAATAGTGTGGTGTACAGCATATTTCACGATCGGAGCGCCGTGAAACAGGCCTGGCGCTATCTGTCCGATAACGTGCTCTGCGGTCCGGCCTGCGCCAACCGACCAGTGGGCGTCTCGTCCAGGTCTGCGGTACCGGCGATGTCGTTGTCGACGAGCGAGATGTACCTGCCGTCGGCCGCGACGCCAGCCAGAGTGAGGAGGGTTGTGAAGATTCGGTCGAGCATGACGTGGACCTCTCAGTACGTTCCGGCGGTAGGCCGGATTGATTGCAAACTGCACGGACAGAACGTGATAGCGCGCGGATATGCGGGATCGTCGGTCGCCAGGTGTCGCTGACACCCGGTTCTTGTCCGTCAGCTACGGGCCGCCGACCCGACAACATCAGGGGCCAAAACGTGATGGTTGGCGGCGAGTGGCAGGATCGTGTGCTGCCAGTTCGCCCAAGCTGACACCCCCGGTCCAGGGTCCGTGCAACAGCAACACGGGATCGCCGGGTCCTGCCTTGTGATAGTGCGTCGTGATGCCGTCTACGTCGATCGTGTGGCTGGAACTCCCTATCGTCGTGACAGTCATGCGCGGTGTCTTCCGTAGAAGATTGCAGTCATTGGGGAAGTAAGGGGTCAGGAGTCGACGGTCATGCCCTGTGGGCAAGGCGTTCGGCGGTACCTCGCAGCGACGCCAGCGGGACCACTTCGTGAACCAGGCCCGCATGGTGCGCTTGTAATGCCGTCACAGGGTTGTGCACGGTCGGGTTTGTGGCGCAGATCGTGCGAAGTCCTGCTGGCAATCCACCCTCCCTGTTGCTCACATCATCTGCAGGGGTGAAACGAGGCGGCTCGAAGAAGGAGGCGTTGCTGGACGCGACGACGACATCGGCATCACGCAAGAATCGGAATGATTCTCGACAGGCGATGCCGTTCACGGTCACGATCAGGTGTTTGTCGACGCCGCATTCCTTCGGGCTGATGGCAAAAGCTTCCCATCCCAGGGCGTTGCCGCCGCAGGAAAGTGGCTGGGGCGGGTCTTCTGCGTCGAACCCCATGCAGAATGCTTCGACACCAGCCGCGGACACGATGATCGAGTGGATGCTCGCGTCGTCCCGAACCAGCGACCACAGCTGCTGTAGCCGCTTGGCCATGGTCGCATTGATGGCATTGAGCGCAGTGGTCCGATTCAACGTCACGCGCAACACTCCGTCGTGCTGATCGCACAGCACGCGGCTGTAGGTGTCCTCTTCTGCCGCAACGAGGTTTGGCAGCACCATCACAACCTCCGGTTCCTGTCGATCCACTGTTCGACACGGCTTCGTGTGCGTGCTCAACAGTGCGGCGACAGATCGTGTTCCACCATTCAACGATCCACGGCCGCCCACGAACATCCGGGAAAACTACGGAAGTTAACTCGGCTGCCGCTCGATACCGTGTGGTGTGGCCACGCGGTGTGGCAGTGACGTTGACGTTGTCGTGGAGGTGGACCGATGCACATCCCATTTACGGTTACAGACTTTCTGGAGCGGGGAGCGGCCGGTTTCCCTGACAGCGTGGCCGTGATCGACGAGCCGGAACAACCGGGCGAGTCGGTCGGGCAGGTGACTTTTCGGGAACTCGCCCACCGCGTGTGTGCCTGGCAAGCAGGATTCGACCGTCTGGGCATCAGGGTCGGCGAACGGGTCGCCGTCGTCAGCCACAATTCGGCCCGACTGCTCGAGCTCTTGTACGCGGTGCCGGCGAGCGGCCGGATTTGTGTTCCGATCAATTTCCGTCTGTCTCCGGCGGAGGTCGATTACATCGTCGGAGATTGCGGCGCGTCAGTGCTTCTTGTCGATCCCGAGCTGGAAGAGGCGTTGTCGGGTATCAAGGTTCGGCACCGGTTCGTACTCGGGAAGCACACAGACGCGGATCTGATGCGCTTCGATACGGAGCCGGCCCCCTGGGCGTCGCCCACGGAGGAGTCGACGGCAACAATCAACTACACCTCCGGCACCACCGCGCGCCCGAAGGGTGTCGAGATGACTCATCGTAATCTTTGGGTCAATGCCGTCACACTCGCGATGCACACCCGTGCGTGGGAACGCGATGTGTACATGCACACGTTGCCGATGTTCCACTGCAACGGTTGGGGGATGCCGTTCGGGATGGCGGGACTGGGCGCGAAGCAGATCGTGTTGCGCAAGGTCGACGGCACCGAAATCCTCCGGCGGGTGGAGGAACACGGTGTGACGTTGATGTGCGGGGCTCCGGCGGTGTGGAACGCGGTGCTCGATGCTGCCCGGTCCTGGCATGGAGAGATTCCTGGTCGCGATCGGGTGCGGGTGGTGTGCGCCGGCGCTCCTCCGCCCAGCCGTACCATCGCGCGCCTGAGCAGCGAGTTGGGGTGGGAACTGCAGCAGATCTACGGGCTCACGGAAACATCGCCGCTGCTGACTTTCAACCGGTCGCTGCCTGCGGATGACGGTCTTGATCTTGAGGAACGAGCGCACAGACTGACCCGCGCCGGACTTCCCGCCCTCGGTGCACGGCTTCATATCTCCAACTCGGGTGAAGTTCTGGCGCGTTCGAACGTCGTGATGAACGGATACTGGAACAACCCCGAGGCGACGGACGAGGCGCTGCGTGATGGTTGGTTCCACACGGGAGACGGCGGGATGATCGACGGCGAGGGCCAACTGACGATTTCCGACCGAAAGAAGGATGTGATCGTCACCGGTGGCGAGAATGTGTCGTCGATTGAGGTGGAGGAATGCATCTTCAGCCATCCCGGTGTGACCCAGGTCGCGGTGATCGGCGTACCGGACGAGAAATGGGGCGAGACCGTCAAGGCGCTGGTGGTCACCACGGGTCCCTCCACAGTCTCCGAGGCCGAGATCATCGCACACTGCAAGCAGCACCTGGCGGGCTACAAGGCGCCGACTTCGGTGGAGTTTCGTGACTCGATTCCACATACCGCGACGGGCAAGATCCAGAAGTTCAAGCTCCGAGCGCCGTATTGGGAAGGGTCGACGCGCGGCGTGAATTGACGCAGGCAGTCCGGCACAGTCTAGTTTCTAGAGCGTGTCTGCTATTTACGGACACGATGATGAATGACGAGCGCAGCGAAGAGTACGCCACCAAGGAAGGTGGTGGCGTACTTGTCGTATCGAGTGGCGATGCCACGCCACTGCTTGAGACGCCCGAAACCACGCTCGACGGCGTTGCGTTCGCGGTAGCGGTCCTTGTCGAACGCCGGCGGTCGACCCCCGTCCGATCCTTTCGTCTTGCGGCGTCGGATCTGGTCGCAGCGTTCGGGGATGGTGTGCGAGATTCTGCGTTCCCGCAGGTTCTTTCGGGTGCTCGGGTGCGAGTACGCCTTGTCGGCCAGCAGGCGGAACGCTGCGGTGTCGTGGGCGCGGTGCGCGTCGAGCAGCGGCGCCAGGTAGGGGTTGTCGCCTGCCTGTCCCGGCGAGAGCAGCAGCGTCAGCGGGCAGCAGAAGGTATCGGTGAGGGCGTGGATCTTGGTGCTCAGCCCGCCGCGGGAGCGGCCGAGTGCGTGGTCTGCGGGTTCGTTGGCCAGATTCTTGTCATTCGACCGAGCCCCCTGTGTGCGCATCGGTCAGGGCGCCAGCCGAATGTTGGTGTGCGCGGACAATCGTCGAGTCGATCGACAGCAGACGTTCGAGCTGTTCCTCTCGTTCGGGGGCTGCCGCCCGCACCGCGGCGAACATCCGAATGTAGGTGCCGTCGTCCGACCAGCGGCGATGCCGTTCCCAGATCGACTGCCACGGGCCGAAGTATTCGGGCAGATCGCGCCACGGTGATCCGGTTCGGAACCGCCAGGCGATTCCTTCCAGGGTCAACCGGTGGTCGTTCCACGGACGCCCCCTTCGGCCCGCCAGTGCGGGTAGGACGGGCTCGATCACAGCCCACAGGTCATCGGGGATCTCGTCGGCGCGCAACACATACCCAGCATCACGCATCAATTCCCGAACATTAAGCAGACACGCTCTAGTCCAAAAGGCCTGCGTCCCGGGCTACTCGGGCCAGTTCGGCGCGGGTGCGGATCAGCAGCTTGCGTTGAATGCTGGCTCGGTGGCTCTCGACGGTGCGCGGGGAGACCGTCAGTTCCTCCGCGATCTCGGTGTTGGTGAGGCCGGAGGCGATCAGCTTCATTACCTCGAGCTCCCTTGAAGAAAGAGAGTCGATATTGGCCTCGAGCAGGCCTTCGGAGCCGCCGGGTTCGGTGGTGTCGGCTCGAAACGAGACAAATCCTTCATCCTTCATCACGGCGTAGAGGACAGACACGAGCTCCTCGTCGAGGCATTCCTTCGTGATGTACCCTCGCGCACCCCGCGTCTTCGCCTTCTCGACGTACCCCCTGGCGCCGTACATGCTGAGCATCACGACACGGGTCTCGGGCGAGATGGCTGAAATCTGTTCCAACAGGTCGAGGCCGTTGCAGTCGGACAGTCGGATGTCGAGCACCACCAGTTCCGGCGCGAAGTCTCGCACTGCTTGCAGGAGAAGTTCTCCGGTCGGTGCGGACGTCACCAGGTGAAAGTCCGTCGTGGTCTCGAGGATCCTCTGGATCCCGGACCGGATAATGCCATGGTCGTCACACACCACAACGCTGATCATCGTCTGATCGGCACCTCCACCATTATCGTCGTACCTTGTCCTGGTCGGGACTCGACGGACATCCGTCCGCCTACCAGCCGGGCCCGTTCCCGCATTCCGATCAATCCCAGCGACCTGCGCTGTCCGACCAGGTCGAGGTCGAATCCGGTCCCGTTGTCCTCGACCACGGCCCGCAGGGTGTCTGCCGAGGACACGATCATGACACTCGCCTCCCCGGCGCGACTGTGTCGGCCGATATTGGTCAGTGCTTCCTGCACGATACGAAAGACTGCGGTCGTGACCGCCGGCGGAACGGATATCGGCTGTCCCGTTGCGGTGAGTTCGATCCGGATCGGGTACATCTGCCGGCAATCTTCCACGTACTGCTCGATGCAGCCGGTGAGCCCTAGATCGTCGAGCCCCGAGGGCCGCAATGACCACGCGACAGTCCGGGCCACCTGTATCCCTTGTCGGACGATCGTGCGGACATCGGTCGCAGTCTGGCGTGTGGTGGCGTCTTCGGAGTTCTGTAGAGCACTGAGTCCGTCCATCACGCCCGCGAAGAGGTGGCCGAACTCGTCGTGCAGATCACGTGCGATTCTCCCGCGCTCGGCCTCCTGCACTTCCACTATCCGTTCCATGGACGCTCGCCGAAGGCCCTCCCGCTCGATGACGGCGCCCGCCAGCGCGGCCAGCACCTCCATGGTCGGCCCGTGGTGCTCGCTCTCACCGAGGGGAAAGGCCGCGACGACCGCGGTTTCGGTGACATCGTTCCCGACGACCGGCTTGATGATGCGCTCCGTCAACTTCATTTCGCGGGCCTCACCGGCCGCCCCCGAATCCCCGAGCATCGACGCTGGAGACGCGTTCGGAACTCTGATCGCATCGACGCTCACCGGTGTATGGCGCGAGATCTCGACTCGGCGCGCGGTGGTCGTCGCGAAAGTTGCGTCTCGGAGCTTGTCGAGAACCTCGTCGATGTCTTCGGAGGCGACGATGCTGCTCACAGCGTCGAGCAGGGCCTGGTGCCGGGCTGAGCCCCTGCCGACGAGGGCGTCTCGCGAGTGCGCCGACTCGACGATCCCGCGATCCACCCGGATACCCAGCGGTCGGCACAGTTCGGTCACCGGCGCCAGCGCGCTGAGCGGCCCTCGTCGGGGTGTGAGCCCCACCAGTGTAGCGACCAGAGCGCATGCGGCGAGTTCGCCTTGCGCCGAGTATCGGAATGCGCTGCGAGATGCTGCGGCCAAGATCATGCGGCCGCGCCACTTGTGTCCCCGCGAAAACGACATCAACGCCCATTCCCGCAGAACCGCGGGCCGCTCGCCCCAGAAGACGATGGCCGACCACCGGGCACGAGTGAGCTGCCGTCGTGCGGCCGTGGCCTGGAGCCGGCGTTCCTCCGTCCACCAGGCAGGTGCGGCGTCGTGCGAGAGGCGAAGGACCTGCAGGTGCGCGGTCAGGATCGGTGCGAGGAAATGATTCCTGATGCCCGAACCGCGGATCAGCTCGTCTGCCTGCCGAAACGCGTCCACAGCCTGCACGTCCTGCTCCGCGTGGAAAAGTCGCCAGGCCCGCGCCGCATGCAACATCGCCATCGTGTGGCGGTCGCCCGAATTCGTCTGCCGCAGTTCACGAGAGATCGTCTCCATGCTCACCTCACCCGGCAGGCACGAGACCCAGATCGCGAGGGCGGTCCCCGCGCCGATCCGATCGCCTCTGCGCTTGCCCTCCCAGTAGGTGTCACGCGCAAGCACTCCCGCATCGTGAAGTTTCCCTTGTCGAGCCAGACACAGCGCCTTTTGCCACATCGCGGCTACCTGTTCCCAACGATCCCCGACAGTGTCGAAGGCGGCGATTGCGGTGTCGAACGCCGCGATCGCCTCGTCGTACCGGTTGGCAGCGTAGAGAACGAATCCCCGGAAATGGTGCGACTGGGCGATGCCCCAGCCTTCGCCCGCCGTCTGGCGCAGTCGCAGCGAGCGGTCGGCGAGGCGCAACGCCAGCGGCGCAAGGACGGGGGCTACACCGGAAATCACGGCAGCGGTGGAGTATGCCTGTGCCCGCTCACGCGTGCTTCCTGCGGCATTCGCGAAACGCACGCCACGGAGGATGGCCAATACCAGCCAGATCGGTGACCTGACGAACCACCATTCGTATAGCAGCCGGTTGTGGATGCGGGCGGCCAGGCGGTCACGCTCTGTTCCGGCTCGGCCCGGCCGGATTCGGCGAGAGAGCCAACCAAGGGTAAGCAGACCCACCTCGCCGACCGCGAATACGGCGGCGAGTATGGAACTCCGGGGCAAGCGAAGCCCGATGTCGTGCATGCTCTGTCGCATCCACTCCGCGGCATCATCGAATCGGCCTGTCTTGAACGCGAGTTCGCCGAGCAGAGTGGCAACCCGTGAAGAGTCGAGTCCCGAGCGCGCACGGGTCAGCTCGTATGCCCACGCCAGTTCCTTCGCGGCCAGATCGTAGTTCCCAAGGAGCATGTGGACTGTGCCGAGTCCTTCGTGAACACGGAATCTCGCGGTGTCGTCGGCCGACTCGCACAGGGCCAGTCCCGTTTCAGCGATCTTGAAGTTGCCTTCCGCGACGTCGAGCGCATTGTGCCTCAGTCCCGCCTCGCCCGCACGTAGGGCGTACGGCACTGCAGATGCGGCTCGGCCGGAGCGGTCGAAGTGATACGCGATGTCGTAGTCGGCCCGAACCGCAGGGACGCCTTCGAGTGCCTGTGCGGCGCGCAGATGCAGCTCGCGCCGGGCGTCGTCGGTCAAGGTTCTCAGCACGGCTTCGCGGAGCCGATCGTGCGTGAATTCGAACTCGGCGTGGCCGCCGTCCGCGATGCCGCGCACGATTCCGTGCTGGGTTGCCTCCAGGAGGAGCTGATCGACGTCCGTGGGGCTCGCCGCCAGTGCCGCGTACAGAAGCCTGGACGAGAACCGGCGTCCCAGCACCGCGCCCTGACGTATCGCCTGCTGTGTGTCCGGCGACAATAGACTCAGCCGTGACGAGACGAGCACACTGTCCCTCCCCGACGCGGCGTCGGAATCGCGGGATTGCGACGGCAGCGGGAGTGACGCCATCCCATTCTCGTCCATCACCCATCGACCCGACTCGCGCGTCAACGCCGACGAGTCGACGAGCGCCTGGAAAACCAGCATGGTTTCGAGCGGATTGCCTTTGGAGTACTTCGTGACATAGGGGATGATCTCGTCGGGGATACGGTCACCGATCGACCGGATCAATTCCTCCGTATCGGCTGCGGACAACGGCTGAAGGTCGAGAAACTCGATATCACTGATTTCCCAGGCCCTCACTTGCGCAACAGCTTCCGTTCGGCACGAACATATCAACGACACGTTCGACTGGGATCGCGTTTCCTCCATCGCTATCGTCGAAGCTAGTTTGGCGAGCACCTGCCAGCTGAGATCGTCGGCCCACTGACAGTCGTCGACCACGATCAGTCCAGGTTGTTCCTTGGTGAAGACGGAGCGAAGAAGTCGAGCGACGGCAGTCGGGGCGGCGGCTACCGCGTGATCGCCGAATCCGCTGTCGGAGTTCTTCGCCGCGGGTGGATCGCCGAAGGCAGCGGTCAGCTCCGGTATCTGTTCGAGTGCTGCCGGGAGCAGCTCACCCATTTCTCCGCGCACCCGCTCGGCCTCGCGCGGGTGCGCGGTCAAGTAGGCGACCACGTCGCGGAAAGGGCCGGCGAACAGGCCGAGGGGACGGGCCGCCGCGTGGTCGAACGCGCCGGCACGCATCACGGTCACCCCGGCCGTCGAGGCGTGCGTGGCGACGGCGTCGAGCAGGCGGCTCTTGCCGACTCCTGACTCACCGCTCAGGCATGTGACCGCGCCGGACGATCGGCTCGCGCCGTCGGCACATGCGGTGAGGGTGGCGAGTTCGTCATGCCTGCCTACCAACGGCGGCTCCACGTAGGCGAGCGATCCGCACTGCCGGGGCGGCGCGACAGCAGACGCGAGAGCGCTCTCCCCACCGCCGGTCGCGACCACCGCCTCGAGCGCTGCGAGCACCTCGTCGGCGCTTTCGTAGCGGATCGCTGCCCGTGGGCTCAGCAGCTTGAGAAATATCGGGCGCAGCGTAGCCGGGAGGCCGACGATATCGACCAGGTGTGACAGCTCTGCGTGGGTACCGATACGAGGGTTCGCCCTACGCAACGCGCTGGCCGTCCGATTTCCCTCCGCGGTCGACTCGAGGAGTACCCACCCCGCTGCGAAGATGTCGGCCGTGAAGCCCGCCGCCGGGTGTGCGAGTCCGGGACTTTCCGGAAGCAGATATCGACCTTCCGGCCCCTCGACGGGATGGGTCACGGCAGCCAATTGAGTCCGCGTCACGCTGGCGTCGAGGAGAACGAGCTGATTGGTGCCCTCCGCGAGCATGATATTCGCTGGCTTCACCCCGCCGTGAGCGATTCCCATTCGGTGCAGACGAGCCAGTGCGTAGAACAGGTTGCACATCAGCTGGAGCTGGACGTCGAGCGATTGGGGTGACTCCTGCGCAGACCATTCTCGAATGTCGAGACCAGCTATGAATGGGCGGACGAGATCGACGTGGTCGGGTCCTTTGTGTGCAATCTGGGTGGGGATGACGTGTGGCAGCCTCGCCCTGCGCATGGCCTCCAGC
Organism: Rhodococcus sp. NPDC019647; assembly: GCF_044389235.1. Lineage (NCBI taxonomy): Bacteria > Bacillati > Actinomycetota > Actinomycetes > Mycobacteriales > Nocardiaceae > Rhodococcus > Rhodococcus sp. NPDC019647. The sequence goes on from NZ_JBIRXS010000014.1 coordinate 68,361, forward strand.
TCACCTTCGAGCCAGTGCCAACTCCATGGGAACGTCATGGATAGATCCACCCGCCGGACAACCACACGTTCACGGGTCTCGCCCGACAGGGCCAGAGTCGTCGTGATGCCCGGACTCTGCCGCAGCACCCTCACGGTGTCGATTTCCATGTTGTTCCCTAGATCAGCGACTTCGCTGTCACGGTCCAGTCTCCCCAACAAACCAGACTCGCGCCATGAGCGGCTGGGTAACCACAATGTGGGCCCGGAGGGGATCCCGGCACCGTGGTCACCGACTGCTATCCCGGAGGTTCGGGAAGGACCTACCCGAGACTTCGGAAGGTAGCCAGGTCAAGTGGCCTCTTGATCCAATGCGCGGGGCCCGAGCTCGCTCAACTTGACGATGATGTACTTGAACTGTGGGATGTCCTTCAGCAGGGGTCCCATCTTCCCCTTCACCGAGATCTGCTTGGTGACCAGCGCGATGTTGACGGTGAGCTCGCCTGTCACCAGCATGCGCCGCCAGTTCTCGCTGTTCACCGGTGAGCACGAATTCGCTGGGTGGCGCGTCGTCCGCGTTGGCATGTTCGACGACGTCGGACATGACGCCCCTGCCGAAGTCCATGCGGACGACGAGGGTTAGCTTCCCGGTGTACACATGTGTCACCCCGAAGGTCATCTTGTCGGCCTTCTTCAGCCAAACGTGGTCATTGTTGAGTGTTTCGGCGAGGGCGTCGGGTACCGAAAGTGGGCCTGGTGTCGTTCGCTGTTGTTTCTTCCTTTCCGAGGGCTGCTTTTTACAGGTCGTTTCCGCCGGCCGTCTCGGCCAAGCCGCGCACCCCCATCCCGCCGTCACAGTTGATAATCGCGCCGGTTGCCGTCCTCGAGTTCGCCTTCGAAGCCAGCAGAACGTAGTGCCCGGTGTAGTCCGCCGCCTCGGGCAGCTCCTGCAGCACGGTGCACTGTTTGACCAGATCGCCGAGCGGCACTGAGGTGATGGTGGTTTCGCCCATTCCGAGCGAACCAGGTCCTCTCAGATCGGTGGGCATTGCGCCCGGAGCCACCCCGTTGACGCGGATCTTGGGGCCGAGTTCGAAGGCCAGTTCCTTGATCAGCCCGACTACCGCGTGCTTCGACGCGGTGTAGAGCGGGCCGCCGCCGCCGGGGTAGAAGCCGGCGTTCGACACGGTGTAGATGATCGAGCCTCCGGTGGCGGCGAGCTCCTCGACCGCCGCACGTGCACCGTGCAAGTAGCCCTTGACGTTGATGTGGAACATTTCGTCGAAGAGGGCGTCCAGTCGGTCCACCGGGATATCGACCATCTTCGTCGAGAAGTCCCAGATCGCGGCGTTCGCGACGAACGTGTCGAGGCGACCGAACTGGCGAACCGTTTCCTGGACGACGCGCGCATTGTCGTCGTACTTGCGCACGTCGCCTTCGACCACGAGGACATCCTCGCCGAAGTCGTTGGCAAGCTTCTCAGCCTTCTCCGCCGACTTCTCCAGGACACCCACCCGGGCTCCCTCTCCCAGGAATCGCTCGACCAGCGCCCGGCCTAGGCCCGACCCTCCGCCGGTGACGATCATGACGTTGTCTTCCAGCCAACCCATCTGAATCCCTTTCTTCGTCTTGTGAGTTCGGTTCGTCTTACGCTTGCGCCGGGGCGCTCAGCGTGGCATCGATGTCAATCAATTCATCCTCGATTGCGTTGCTGCTCACTTGCCTGTCGCGCTCGGCAACGAATTTGTGACCCCAGATGCTGATCTTGTCGTAGCGCACGACGGACCAGCCTGGTTCGACCTGGCGAGCGCCCCAGCCGTATTCGACGGCAAATCCGGAGGGGGTCGCGCCGTAGAATGAGAGCATGTGGTCATTGGTGTGGCGGCCAAGCGTCATGACCACTGTCCCGTCCGCATCGAACTTGTCGTAGGCAAGGCCCACGTCATCCATATGCTTGGTCTCGAGCATGAAGTGGTGAGTCTTCTTTGCTCCCGGGAGACCGGCGAGCGCCAGGGTGTGGTGTCGACCGTTGCAGTGCAGGAAGTGGAGTTTGACCGTCAGTTCATCGTTGAGCTTCCAGTCGATGATGTCGGAGAGATGGAAGCCCAGGCCCTTGACATAGAAATCCAGGGCAGCATCTATATCCGGCACAGCCAGCACGTAGTGGCCGAACCCCTGGTCGCCGGTCGTGAAGCCCGAGACCCCGGTCGGCGAGATGAACGGCTTCTCGAACAGCTCCGTCGCGCCATAGTAGATCTCGACCCGGGTGTTTGCCGTGTCCGTGCACGAAATCAGTCCGAGGACACCGCGATCGTCCGCCAACTCGCCGCTCTCTGTTGTCACCTCGATTCCATGCGCTTCGAGACGCTTTTTGATCGCGAGTAGCGAGTCCTCGCTCTCGACCTCGTAGCCCGAGAGCGAGATGTCATCCGACGGTCCCTTTTCGACCATCAGGCGCCAGCTGCGGGAGTCAATCCTGAACCGCGCCGAATTCTCGCTGCTCGAGGCCTCCATGGCCCCCAGTTTTTCCGTCATGAAGGCGCGCCATGCGGGCACATCCGCAACCTCGAAGCCCATGTAACCAAGTCTCTGAACGCTCATTTCTTACCTTTCTTGGAGTGTGATTTGCGCCGTCGGCCGCAGGCTGTGAATCACCCAGGGACCTCGGGTATGGCTTTCCTGTTGCCGTGTGTGATGGCCGAAGGAGATTGGCCACCCGGCGTCCCGAGCCGACTTGACCGCTGGTTGGGAGATGCGACTCGATCGCGGTGCCTGCGTTGGCGTCCTACCCAGTCTTCGACATGTTCTCGATCCAGCAGAGCAGGCGACCGTTGGTGCATATCGTCGCCGAACCAGTGGCGCGGCGGAGCGGATGAGTGATCGGCCCTAGCGGCACCGCTGATCACTCCGCGATCAGGGCTCTCTGTCATGCCGCTGTTGTTCTCTCGCGTGCCGCCCGATTCAGTTCGCGCAACTCCACGCTTGTGTCGGCGAGAACGTCCCGGCCCACCTGAGCACCGCTCTCGACAAGGCGGGTCGCCATGGCGAACTCTCGCGGAGCATCCACCGAAAGGGCCGCAGTCAGTTTGCCGTCGGTGAGCCTGAAGAGCAGTGCCGGGCCGTCGTCGGGAGCGCCTCGCATGACGTACTCCCCTGAACCTTCGATGTCGCCGATCATCTGTATGCGATGTCCGGCTATCTCGGTCCACGACAGCGGTAGTTGCGGCGCATGAACGGCTTTTCCTAACATCGCGGACGCAACTGCGGTCGCCTCTTTCTGACTGTTGATGTAGGTCTCGAGCGACCGCCGGCCGCCCGTCCGTAGCGGCCATGATGCCGCGTCGCCGGCCGCGAAGACCCCCTCAGCGGCGGTGCCGCCGGAATCGTTCACGATGATGCCGCGGCTGCACGCAAGCCCAGCCTGCTCGGCTATCGCCGTCTCGGGTTCCGCGCCGACGCACACGATTGCACTATCTGCCGGGAAACGCCGTCCGTCGGTGCCGATCACGGCGGTGATCCTGTCCACCCCGTCGAACTCGGCGACTCCCGTGTTCACCATGACCGAAATCCCGAGTTCCTCGAGGCGCGCCCGGCACCAGCCACCGATCCGGCGGCCCAGAACGCGCTGTAGCAACTCGTCTGAGGCCTCGAGGATGCTGACCTCGAGCCCGAGCTTCCGAGCGGTGGTGGCAACCTCACAGCCGATCAAGCCTCCGCCGACGACGACGAGCCGTTGTCCTGGCTCCCAGTCTTGGCGCAGCCGCTGCGCGTCGTCCACCGTTCGCAGGGTGGTGACGCCAGGAAGGTCGGCGCCGGAAAAGGAGGGAACGCGCGCGCTGGCCCCGGTCGCCAAGAGAACACGATCGACCTCGAGCGAGCGGCCGCCGTCGAGCAGAACCTCCTTGCGGGTGACATCCACCTGCAGGACCGTCCTGTCGAGCACCGTCTCTACCTGTAGCTCGTCGTACCAGTCAGCCGGTGACAGCGGCGGGGGATCGGCCAGATCCCCGGCCAAGACCGCTTTGGAAAGCGAGGTGCGGTCATATGGGAGTTCGCGTTCCTTGCCGATCAGGAACAGACGCCCGTCATAGCCTTCCGAACGCAGCGACTGCACGGCACTCACGCCAGCGACCCCGCCCCCGATGACCACGATGTCGGAAGTCATGTCGTCACTCCGCCCTCGAGGTCCACGAGAACGTCGTCTCCCTCGAGTTTGACCACAAAGGTCCGCAACGGCAGACAGGCCGGGAGCGCCTTCGCCTTGCCAGTGCGCACGCAAAACTTGGCCCAGTGGAGTGTGCACTCCACGACGTCGTCCTCGAGATACCCGTCTGAGAGTGCCCAATCGGCATGGCTGCAGGTGTCCTGAGTCGCGAAGAACTCTCCGCCCACGTTACAGACCAGAATCGGCTCTGGACCTTCCTCGAAGCGAAGCATCTCACCCGGCGCCAAATCGCCGGAGCTGCATATCTTTGTGAGGGCCATCGTCACTCCTAGAAGAAGAAGCTGAGGTTGTTGGCGAGAATTGTGCTCTGGTCGATCAGGATCGTTCGCTTCGCGAGTTCGAAACCCGCTTCGCTACCAGTTCGACGCAGAATGTCCTTCCGCTCCCCAGCGAAGATATCGAGCTGCCGCTCGAGCCGATTTCTGTACACGATGAAGACGTTCGAGACGTGGTATTCACCAGGGTTATCACCGTCGACGATCATGACGTTGGAAATCACGTGCCGCGTGCGCGAGGCCGGGTTCTCTGACCAGCTCACATCGGAAGTGATCTTGCGCAGGCGCCCTCGCATCATCTGCGCATTGTCGTCGAAATGTGCGTATTCATGGGCGCCGGAATACTCCTGTTCGGCTTCTCGCATGATACGCGTGGTTCGGATTGGCATGAAGTAATGAATATCTTCGGCCAACAGATCGAACCATTCTTGGAAGCGGCGGTCATTGAGAAGTTTCGCCTCCCAGTAGTAGAACTGCTCGATCTCGTGCTGCAGGCTGGGGTCTACTGGTGCGGGTTTTGTTCGAAATGCCGTGGTTGGCGATTCGGCGTCAATCATAATTCTTCCTAATCAGTCGGGAGTTCTGTTCAGGTGGAGACCCGGCGATGGTTCCACCGCGGTCCGCTCGCCCCGCCGCGGTCACGTGTGGGTCGACTCGGACACTGCGGGTCGGGTGGCGTCCAGTGCAGCCCAGTCCGGCGAAGTCATCATCCGGACCCATTGCGTATACAGCCCACGCGCCGCTTCTTCGCTGTAGACGTAGCTGATCGTGCCGGGGTAATCGGGATTGTCCGTGTCGGTCTGGCCGAGTCCCATCTCCGCGTTGAACGGCCGACTGCGGGCCTTGTGTCCGCGCAGCACCTGCTGGATCTCAACCCAGTTCTCGCCGTCGTCCTGCTCGAAGACACCACCTGCCGAGAAGGTTCGCAGTGTCTGCTGGCGGTATTCCTCTTTCATCTCCTCGGGTGCGTCGGCATCAACGACGGTGAAGGCCCAGACCTCGATCTCGTTCGGCCCGCGAGGGTGCCACGCTCGGATGGTGTTGATGCCTGGCAGGAACGAACAGGTTGGGAAGATGGTCATGTGCTGCGCCATTAGTTGCTGGCCACGCTCTGTGCTTCCCAGGCGCTCGGAAGCCTTCTCTGCGGCAGTGCCCTGAGTCCAGTACTCGGTGACCTTCGGCCCCATGATGGCGAGCAACAGGTTGGGATCGCCGATGTAGAAGCCGCTACCGTGCCCGCCCCAGGTTGCGCGGTACTGGATGCCTTCCGTGGGGGGCGCGAGCTCCGACAGATCGACGCCATCAGGCAGGCCCGCGAGAATGCCGGAAAGATGGGATGTGGTGCCCGCGTGGTACATGTCGCTGCAGAATTGCTCCGCTGCGAACTTCCAGTTGCAGGGAATGACCCACTTCTGAATCCCCGGGATCGCTTCGGTGCCCGCTTCGGTTCTATCCAACATGTGGTCCATGTAGAACTTCGCTTCACCCAGATAGGTGTCCAGGTCCGGGGCGTCAGCGTCCCAGTTTGCGAAAATCAGGCCCTTGTAGGTCTCGACGCGAGCCTGTAGCGGGCCCCAATCTTCTTTCCTCAGCCCGGGGAAGGCCTGCTCCTCGAAAGGCACACTCACCAAGTTGCCGCCCGTATCGTAGGCCCAGCCGTGATAGCTGCAGGTGAATGACTTGGCATTGCCCCCGTCCGCGCGGCAGATCCGCATTCCGCGGTGGCGACACTGGTTGAGGAAGACGCGGATCTCCCCGTTCTTCTGACGAACGACCATCACGGGATCCTCGCCCATGTAGTTCGTCATGAAGTCGCCGGCCTTCGGAATCTGCGTCTCGTGGCCCATCAGCAACCACGAGCGACCGAAGATCCGCTCCAGTTCCTGTTCGTACAGCGCCTCGTCGGTGTAGATCCGCGGGTCTAGCCGGCCGGTCCTTTCGTCTACGAGTTCAGCGATGTCCGCGTCGGCCCACTTGGGCTTTCTCCCCGCAAGCGCGGGTTCACATTGCACGTCAGTCATGCGGCTTTCCTTTCTCGTCGGCAAATCACACTTGTACGGTCGTTAGTGCGTTCAATGGAACTCAGGTCTGCGTCGTAAATGCCTTCGGCTACGTCGCCGACGGTGAACCACGGCCCGACGGAAAAACTTCCGATCCATTCGCCGTGCTCACTCGCTGGCATCCATAGTGATCCAGATCTCATCGGCGAACATCCGGGAAAACTACGGAACCCGCCGGTCCGATGGATCGACGGACCTGCTCCATGTTTCCGCTGCGAGGACACTGCCGCGGCGGGGGTGTCGAGACCGTACGGTAGGAGTTGTCAGCGGACCGCATGAACGCCTCGGAATGCTTGTGGGACTGGGAAGCTCGACCATGTAGGGCAGAAACCGCGCCGCAAGGTCGATGGAGGAAGAGCGCTTGGCAACGGAACTGGAGGATGCCCGGCGCCGAATCATCGAACTCATTAGCCAGCTGGCCGAAACAGTGCGCAGCCGTGATCACCGCATGCAGGTGATGGCGTGGAATGCGGGGCCGCGAGCACATCGGATTCGGGGTGCTGTGACACGAGTTCGGGTGCTCGTACTACAGCCACGTGGTCGGGCGGATCAGGTTTGCGAGATCCACCAGCGTGTACCGATGTCGGCGTTCGAGTGCCTTGCGGGCGAGCGCCCGGAGCGCCGACTCCGCTGCACAGGACCCGATGGCGGACCTAGGTGACGACCGTGTCGGTGACCTTGCCGATGGTGTCCTTCGCTGTTCACATCGTCGAGATGAGCCGCGAGCTCGCCGATCGCGTCAGCTCCGGCCAATCTTCTCTGCGCTTCTTGACGATCTGTGGGGGCTCGCCTGTTGACCTGCCCACCCGGCTGGAATTCCTTACGGCAACCAATATGGTCGTGATCGCGCCTGAGGTCAGAAGCGCCCACTCATGATCAGCGCCGCAGCTTGTCAGGCACCAACTGCGCCGAAGTCATGGTCGCCCGAACAGTCCGATTCTGGAGACTCCCTTGAGCAGCTGCTGGATACGAACAAGCCTTGCACGCCCCTTCGCGGCCATGATTAGGTCGGTTCGATACCAACGGCTAGGACTCTCGCGATACTCAGAGAGTGTTTTGAAAGTTTTCGATTCGGGCGCGGCGGACCGGCCCGGTGGCGGCATGATTAGGTCCGTCGTTGCTCGCAGGAAACGTCGCAAGCGGACGCCGTATCCGTCCGATCTGACCGATGCCCAATGGGAGTTGATCGCACCGATGGTGCCCGCGGCGCTGCCGGGCGGTCGCCCGGCGATCCACGATCGTCGGCGGATCGTGGAAGCGATCCTCTACGTCAACCGCACCGGTTGCTCGTGGCGGCAGCTCCCGCATGACTTCCCGCCCTGGCAGACCGTTTTCGGGTACTTCCAGCGATGGAACGAGTCCGGGGTGACCGACCGCATCCACGACGCGCTGCGGGCGAAGCTCCGTGACCGTAGCGGCCGGGATCCGATGGCGTCGGCGGGGATGGTCGACGCGCAGGCGGTCAAGGGCGCCGACACGGTCGGCACGGAAACCCGCGGATGGGACGGCGGGAAACGGGTCCACGGCAGGAAGCGACACGTGGTCACGGACTCGCTGGGCCTGTTGGTGGTCGTGCTGGTGACCGCGGCGAGCGTGCAAGACCGCGACGGCGGGCGCCTGGCGTTGTCTCGGGCGAAGACAGTGATGCCGTCGATGGTGTGGGCAGACGGCGGCTACGCCGGACGTCTCGTCGCGTGGGTCGCGGAGCATTGCCGGATGACGCTCGATATCGTGCGGAAACCCAAGGGGAAGCTGGGATTCAGTGTTCTGCCGCACCGTTGGCTAATCGAACGGACCCTGGCGTGGATCGTGCGTTGCCGTCGACTTGACCACGACTACGAACGCCTCCCGGCGCACTCGGAGGCGATGATCAAATGGGCAATGATCGGATTGATGACCCGACGACTCGCCCCCGCACGCGGACGACACCCCTGGCAGTCGACCCGCGCGGCGTGACACTTTCAGAACACTTTCTTAGCTTGTCGTTTAACCTCGGCCATCGCGTGGGGCAGTTGGTGCTGGTGTTGTTCGGCGTGTCGCCGCGGCATGAGGCGACCACCGCCTGATCATCTTGAGGTTCCTTCCAGAGAACTTTCGAGACGAAAACAGGCGGTGGCCGTGAGTATCAGTGTGCCCGATCGGTGGGCGGTCGGGGAAGAATCGGTCCCCGATCCGCGTGTCGACCTGGTGTCGTTCCGCGAAGAGTTCTACCGGTGTCTTCCGTCCCGAGGTGATGCATTGTTCGAGTTGACCGATGCGCTGCTGTGTTCCGGCACCGCGGTTCGCACCCTGGTCGAGTTGTCACTGGCCGCCGAGCATCGGCGCGGTCACGGCGCCTTGTACGACGCAATTAACTGCGGCAGAGTAGATTTCACTCGGCTGCGCCGCTACCTTGGCGGGCTGACGATCCCGTGTGATCGTGGCGGCCGGATCGTTCTGGCCGTCGATGTCAGTGCCTGGTTGCGCCCGGATGCACCGACGAGTCCGCAGCGCGGGTTCTGCCACGTCTACGGCCGCGGGAAGAATCAGGCGCAGCTGATCCCGGGGTGGCCGTACTCGTTCGTCGCCGCACTCGAGACCGGGCGTACCTCGTGGACGTCGGTGCTCGACGCGGTTCGCTTGCGCCCCGACGATGACGAAACCGCTGTGACGGCGACCCAGGTGCGTGAAGTGATCACGCGGTTGCGCGAGGCCGGGCACCACCGCGACGGCGACCCGGACATTCTGCTGGTGTTCGACGCCGGATACGAGTTGGCGCGGTTGGCGTTCGTGCTCGCCGATCTCCCGGTGCAGGTGTTGGGTCGGATGCGTTCGGACCGGGTGCTGTGCTTCCCGGCGCCGCCACCGGGCCGTACTGGGCGCCCACCCCGGCACGGCCCCGAGTTTCGATTCGCCGACCCGATTACGTGGCCTGCACCCGAGACCACCTCGAGCACCGAGACGGACCGATACGGCACAGCCTCCGCTTCGGCGTGGAATCGGTTGCACCCGCGACTTGTTCATCGTGGCTCGTGGGCTCAGCACCCGGGGCCGCCACCCATCGTGGAAGGCACGGTGATCCGGTTGACCGTCGACCACCTTCCTGGGGACCGGCATCCCACCCCGGTGTGGCTGTGGTGCTCGGACCCGGGCGTCAGTGCCGACGATCTCGACCGGTTGTGGCAGCTGTTTCTGCGGCGATTCGATCTCGAGCACACCTTCCGATTCTTCAAGCAGACGTTGGGGTGGACCGCACCTCGGCTCCGCAGTCCCGAGGCGGCCGACCGCTGGACCTGGATCGTGCTGGTGGCCTACGCCCAACTCCGGCTCGCCCGTCCTCTGGCCGAGGACCTACGCCGCCCGTGGGAACGGCCTGTCCCACCAACACGATTGACGCCGGCACGGGTTCGTCGAGGGTTTTCGCGCACCCGTGCGACGATGCCTGTTCCGGCCAGTGCACCGAAACCCAGTCGACCCGGACCCGGACGCCCACCCGGATCGAAAAACACCCACCGCGCACCGCATCACCACGTGGGCAAACGCGCCGAAACCAAAGCTAGAAAACCCGTCGGGGCCGCCTGCCCAGGTTAAAAATCAAGCTAGTGAGAGAAGAAGAACTTCAAGCCTTCGGATACGGATGCTGCCGCCGTGGTCGTGGCGTCGATCAGTTCGGCGACTCGGTTGGGGTCCGTTGCTCGCGTCTTCAGGACCGGAACATTGATCGCGGCGACTACGCGTCCCGTGTGGTCTCGGACGGGGGCCGCAACGGCCCAGACGTCGCGGTCAGTTTCTTCATCATTGACGGCATATCCCTGCGCCCGGACCTTTGCCAACCCCTCCAAATATGTCTGCGGAGTCGGCGCTGCATTCGGGCCCGCTTGAGCCCAATCCTCGGGGGCTGGCAGCATTGCGCTTACGTCGTCTTCAGGAAGCCACGCCAGCAAGACTTTCCCTGAAGCGCGCCCGTCCCATGCAGGGTAGCGCTGCCCAATCGCGCTGAAGATCTTAATCAGGCTCGAGCTTTCACGTCGATCTACGAAGACGATGTCATGATCAGATAGCACCACCAGCTGGGCCGCCTCCTGGGTGCGGTCATGGAGCAGGTCGAGGGGGACTCGTGCATTGGAGATCAGATCGTTGCCCTCGAGGGCAACAGCGGCCAGTCGTACGACCTGGTAGTGAGGAGCGAACTGACCTGTCATCGGGTCGACCCGTACGAAACCGTGCTGTTCGAGAACGTTGAGGAGTCGGCGAACAGTGCTCGGAGCCAACTCGAGTTGTTCGCTTACCTCCGCTGCGGTTAACGCTGGCTGATGAAGTGAGAATGCCTCGAGTACGTCGAGCATTCGTTCAGCCGAGCGGAGCGTTTGCCCCGTAGACTGCTTCGCCACTGGTGACCTTCCTTGTAACTTTCGTTACTTAATCATACAACCGGCACAGGATTGGCGGGAGTTCACCGGTGTTGGATTCGAGCGGTCGCGTCTCGTTTTGGAGCCGCCGCACTCCCTCGCGCGGGCCAGGCCCAAAGGTAGTAGGACGGTACGGAACGCGCCTGTGCCCGCACCTGGCTCAAAGTTGTCGCCTGGTGGCTGGACCGAGAGCGTTGGTTGATTGGTAGGAGAACGTGGTCGAGGGTTCGATGCCGTTTCCACTGCAGGGCCGGTGGAGTAGGCGTGAGTCGAAATTTCCGGCCGTAGGCACTCAACGTCGCCGTTCCACCAGACGTACAGGAAGGCGGTCGGCAGCGCGGTTCACCCCCCGGCGTCCTGCGGATGCCACGGCATTCGACAGGTCCTCGATCACGCTGCTGAATTGTCCCGGTCACCGGACTTGCACCCTTCTTCAGTGCAGAACCGCCGCCCCGAGATACCCTTGAGCTGCGACCCTGACGGATCTCGGCGACGGTGCATCTCGGTGCGCCTTTCGGTGGGGCCACACGAAGCGGCTGAGTATTTACTCGGCGCCAGAATATACACCGTCACCGCGCAGTTGTTTGGCGGCATGCGATACGGGCGCACACCGCCAAACAACCTCACTTCGGTCTCGTAATTCGCGTACCGCATGGACAGATCAAGAGTAACGAACCTCCAGCGATGCACGATTGCGAGCGTGTAGCGAGGAGGTGAGAGTCCCTTGCCAATGGCACTCGTCGTGCTGGTTGAAGTCGATGGTGCCAGTACTGAAGACACCGCCCGGAGTCTGGCTGCCGGGCCTAGTACTGCCTGGAGCGAGGTGCTCCCCCGGACCCCTACGTCCAGAAGGTTTTGGCATCGGGCTGACGTCGCTCGGCGAACGACGTCGCGACTTCGTGCGCCTCGTCGGTCGCCAAGTAGAGGGTCAGCAACTGGTCGTGTGCCAGGCGCGCTTGCCCGGAAACACCATTGTGCCGTGCCGAGAACGCTCCTTTGAGTGCTCCGATGGCGAGCGGGCTGCGGTGCGAAATATCTTGCGCCACTTCGCGTGCGCGCGACTGCAGTTGGTCTATCGGAACGACCTCGTTCACGAGGCCTATACTGAGCGCTTGCGCTGCCGAATACTTCTTGTTCAGGTACCACATCTCCTTGGCCCGCTTCCGGCCGATAGTGTCTTCCAGGTACCAAGTGCCGTAGCCGGCGTCGAAGCTGCCGACCATAGGCCCTACCTGACGAAACACCGCTGACTCGGAGGCGATCGTCAGGTCGCAAACGGTGTGGAGGACGTTGCCACCGCCGACCGCGAAGCCGTTCACCGCCGCGATGATCGGTTTCCCGATCGTGTCAATGGACTGGTATACGTCGATAATTGGAATGACCGCCGATTGGTCGAGTCGAGTAAGTTCGTCGTGTTCCCCGCCGATGCAGAAGAACTTCTCGCCGGCGCCGGTCAGCACAGCAGCCTGCAGAGCGGGATCGAGCCGAAAGCGCTGGAGGGCATCGATGAGCTCATTGCACGTCTGTGCGCGGAGTTTGTTGCCCGACTCTTGCCGATCGATGGTGATCGTCAGCACCGCTCCGTTGTGTTTGATCTGGATGTCATCGTATTCAGCGCTCATCAGTACGTACCATCCTGCGTGCGAAACCCCGACGTGGTCTTAGTTCCGTGGCGACCCGCCGCGACCATCTGGCGAAGGAGTGGGGGCGGAGCGAATCGGGGGTCCAACGTCGCCTCGTACGCGCTGTGGGTTGCGTGATTGTGTACGTCGAGCCCAATCATGTCGAGCAATTCGAGCGGCCCCAGTTTATAGCCGAGACCTAGCTTCAGGGCGGTGTCGATATCTTCGGCGGTTGCGAGTGCATCGTCGTATGCCTGAACGACGTCGTTCAGATAGGGCATGAGCAGAAAGTTCACGAGGAAGCCCGGACGATCCTTCACGACGACAGGGGCTTTGCCTAGTGAGGTGACGAATTCCGACAGGGCCGTCACTGCAGTGTCGGAGGTCTGGAGAGCATGCACAACCTCGACAACCGACATTAGTGGTGCCGGATTGAAGAAATGGAGTCCTGCGAACCGCTCGGGTGCCTCGACGCTGCGCGCCAGTTCGGTGATTGAGAGAGCCGAAGTGTTCGTGACAATCAAAGTAGTCGTCGGCACGTGCTCCGATACGGCCTCGAACAGGTCCTGCTTGACGTCTTTCCGCTCGGTCACCGCTTCGATTACGAGGTCACAGTCACTGAGATCCGAAACTTGGGTTGTGCCGTGCAAACGGCCGAGTAGTTGTTCGCGCTGGTCTTCGCTCAGCTTTCCGCGCCGTACACCGGTGGCCGTAAATTCCTCCACCGATCGCCGACCGGCGTCTAGACGGTCCTGCTCGGCTTCGAGGATCCTCACTGTGCGCCCGGACTGAGCGATGAGTTGCGCGATTCCGGCTCCCATCGTGCCGTATCCCATTACTGCCACGTTCTGTAGTTCAGACATCGGTACTCCTTTGCTGGGCTTGGAAGAAACCAGGAATGTTGTTGTCGCTCACGATCCGAACAGCCGGGTGTTGTCGTACTCGTAGAACCCGCGTCCCGTCTTTCGTCCGAGGTTGCCGGCGGAGACCATCCGTTCGACCATGGGCGGCGGGAAGAAGCGGGGATCGCGCAGTTGCTCATACAGTCGGGTCGCGACCTGCTGGTGGATATCCAATCCGACGATGTCGAGAAGTCGGAACGGCCCCATCGGATGGCCGAGTGCCCCGGTGACTGCGGTGTCGATGGACTCGATCGTTCCGAGACCCGAGTCGAGGGCTTGAATGCAGCTGTTTTCCCACGGGATCAAGAAGCGATTGACGATGAAACCAGGACGATCTTTTGTTACGACCGTCGTCTTACCAACCGATCGCAGGAACTCGATACATGTTTCACGTGCGCTCGTTGCGGTGTGTCGTCCATCCGCGACTTCGACGAGCGAGAGCAGAGGCGCAGGATTGCAGTAGTGCGTTCCAACGAGACGGTCGGGATGCTTGAGACCTGACGCGATCGCGGTGACGGACAGCGTTGACGTGTTGGTGTGAAGAAGCGTGTCCGCGGCCACGATGGACTCCACCTGCCCCATGAGTTCCTTCTTGACCGCCAAGTCTTCGAAGACCGCCTCGATGACTACTCCGGCGGTTGCCAAATCAGTAATGTCGGTCGTACCCCTCACACGAGCGTTCGCAGCGGAGGCCTCCTCCGCGGTGAGTTTCCCTAGATCTCGGCTCTTCTCGAAGAAGGAACGAATTGTGTCGAGCCCACGGGTCAGTCCCTGCTCGCTGACGTCATAGACGACGGTGTCATAGCCTCCCCGGGCCGCGACGGTTGCGATTCCGGAACCCATCGTTCCGGCCCCGATGACCGCAACCGGGCTTTGGATCAGATTCATGTCAGTTTCTCCTGTCATCGGATGTGGTGGTGGTGGTGGCCAACGCAGCGAACTGTGGTCTCTGCCGATCGTGAAATGCCTGGATACCCACCGTCGACTCGTTGCCGCCGATTGCCAGCGCGGCATGATGCGTCTCGAGTGCAAGTGCTGCGTCAAGGGCGAGTTCGTAGCCCTGATCGACGAGCCCGAGAATGGTTTCGGTAGCAACGGGCCCGCGGTGGGCGATCTCTTCCGCCACTTCCAAGGCAACCGGCATCAGCAGCTCTGGATCCGTTGGTGGGAACGGGGTGAGACCGATCTGGTAGGCGCGATTTGCATCCACCCGTCGGCCCGTCAACATGACGAACCTAGCGGTGCTGGGGCCGATACGTCGCTGCAGACGTTGGGTGCCGCCATACCCCGGAATGAGACCCAAACCAGACTCAGGTAGCCCCATGGAGGCGTTCCGACTGACGATCGAGAAAGAGCATGCCAGGACCAACTCGAACCCCCCACCCAGCGCGATGCCATTGACAGCAGCGATCACTGGGATGCGGCTCCTTTCGATCAGGCGGAATGCTGTCTGTCCGGCACGCATAACCTCGTACGCGGCGTTTGCGTCGAGCGTGGCCAGTTCATTGAGGTCGGCTCCGGCGCTGAAGGCCTTGTCACCGAGGCCGGTGATTACTATCGCTCGGGTGTGACCGTCCTCGGAACGATCACGAACTTCGGCCGCGAGCTGCTGGATAAGGGCGCTGTTGAGGGCATTGTGAACTGTTGGTCGGGAGATTGTGACAACCGTGATTGGACCATGGGTACTGACTTGCAACTCATTTGCGGTGCTCATCAAATCATTCTTTCTGCTCTAGCTGGGAGACCGCCCCCGATACGAGTAGCTGCGCAACCCTTTCCGGGCTCAAGCCGCTTTCGAGAAGAACTTCTTCGGTGTGGGCTCCATGCTCAGGGAAGCGGTCATTCCGCGGATTCGGTATGGAAGCGAGTCGGAATGGGCTCCGCACGCTCACCATCTGCCTTGCAGACTCGGGAACTGGCATCAGGCTCGAACGCGCAATGACTTGGCGATCGGCGACGACTTCGGAGAGGAATTGAACGAGCGAGCACGGCACCCCGGACTGAGCAAGAATCGTCAACCATTCGCTGGCTGGTCTCTCGATGAGGCGGCGTTCGATTAGCTGTGTGAGCTGCCCTCGGTGGCGGCGTCGATCGGCGTTAGTTCCAAAGGCCTGGTCGGTACCGAGATCGGGCTCTCCGATTGCTCGGCAGAAGCGTGTCCACATGGAATCGTTGCCGATCGCGATCGCGATATCCCGGTCTTCCGTTCGGAATGTCTGGTAAACCGCCAGGACGGAATCCGTGCCGCCGCTCGGTACTGGCTCGGTCCCGCCAGCGCAGTAAGCAGCAATTCGCGGCGCCATCAGTGCCAGGTCCGAGTCCAGCAACGAAACGTCGATCGTATCGCCGACACCATCGGTGCGCTGTCTCACCGCTGCCGCACTAACCGCCAGAGCCGCGCACATTCCGGTCACGATGTCCGAGAGTGCGGTCGACACTCGCTGAGGCGATCCGCCAAGCGCACCTGTCACCGACATCAACCCCGATCTGGCCTGCGCAGCCAGATCGTAACCGGGAAGTTCGGCGTCCGGTCCGTCGAGGCCGAATCCTGAAATGGCACAGTAGATCAAGCGCGGGAATCTGGTACGTAGAACTTCAGGATGCAGCTTTAGCTTCCTGAGTTTCGCAGGATTCAAGTTCTGCAAGAAGACGTCAGAGTTACCAATCAAGCTGTACAGGGCGTCGAGACCCTCATTATGACGAATGTCGAGGACAACTGACCTTTTGTTGCGGTTGGCTGAGGCGAACCATGCGGAGGCGTGCGTGACGAACGGGGGACCCCACATGCGGGCCTCGTCGCCGTGGCCAGGGCGTTCGACCTTTATGACATCAGCACCGAGATCTGCGAGATACATCGCCGCGGTGGGGCCGGCGTAGGAAGTTGTCATGTCCACAATTCGTAGACCAGTGAGTGGCCCACGGTGGAACGGGATGGAGGGTTGTGCCACGAGATATCTCCTCAAGGAAGTGTGCACGCCAAGATCGCCATCGTGGCTCTAATCGACCAGCGTGAATTCTTCATCGGCCGGACGGAATTCCACAACACAGTGGTCCACCAATTCATCGATGCGATCATTCGTGATGCCTAGTTCGGTCAGAACCTGTTTCGTATGTTCACCCAACCGCGGAGCAGCGTCACCGACGATGGGCGGTGTGGCGGAGAGCCTTAGTGCCGATGTGACCACTTTGTGCTTACCGAACATGGGATGGTCAACTTCTGCCACTTGATCGAGATGACGTACTTGAGGATCCTCGAAAACAGCATCCATCCGGTTAATCGGGGCGACCGGCGCGCCGGTGGAAGACAGAAGTTCCACCCAATGTGCCGTTGTCTGGGTGCATGTGATCGCACTGATCTGCGCAACAATCTCGTCGCGGTGCTTGACTCGCTCGCCATTCGTGATGAACCGTGGGTCGGTTCCCCACTCGGGTCTTCCGAGTGCTGCCGCAAGAACTCGGAAGAGCTTATCATTGGGAGAACCGAGCAACACCCATCCGTCCTCGGTGGGAAATGCCTGATAGGGAACGACGTTCGCGTGTGCTGAACCTTGCGGCTTAGCGACGCTGCCGCCGATGAGGTACTCACTGGCGGTGTTGATGAGCATCGCCAATTCGGTGCTCAGAAGCGACACGTCAACTCGCTGCCCCTCGCCCGTCACCGTCCGGTGGTGTAAGGCGGAGAGGACACCCAGCGCAGCGTGTAGCCCCGTGCACACATCGATCACGGCTACACCTACTTTGACCGGCTCACCCTGCGGTGGTCCCGTGACGCTCATCAGTCCACCCAGGGCTGAGACCATCAAGTCGTAGCCCGGCCGCTCGTGGTAAGGACCGTCCTGACCGAAAGCCGATATCGCGCAGTAAATTAGGCTTGGGTTCGTCAATCGGAGTGTTTCGTAGTCCAGTCCGAGCCGTTTCATGACCCCGGGCCGGAAGCTCTCGACGACGACGTCTGCGCTCCGGACGAGTTCACGCGCGATCGATGCTCCCTCAGGAGTTCCCAAGTCGATCGCTACGCTTTTCTTGTTGCGATTCAAGCCCATGAAGTATGAGCTGACTTCCCCGAGGAACGGCGGGCCCCATCCGCGACTGTCGTCACCGGTTCCCGGTCGCTCGATCTTGATGACTTCGGCGCCCATATCACCCAGAATCATCGTCGAGAACGGTCCCGCAACAACACGTGAGAAGTCGACGATGCGGAGACCTTTGAGCGCGGTATTGCTGTAGTTCATTTGGTTTTAGCCCTTTCCGACTAGGCCAGTGAGACGTTCAGCGGAGTTCTCCTGTGGTATCGACACATTGACGTAATGTCGTCAGTTCGTTGACCGTTGGAGCTCTGGTTGTGTCCCAATTTCCCTGCCTCAAATTGAATCCTGTGTTGTTTGCAACGTCTTCCGGATTGACTCCAGGGTGGATGCTGCGTACTTGCATCGCCTTGGTCTCGTCGAACGAGAAGGTGGCAAGCGGTGTGATGCAAACGACCGGACCCTCGGTTGTGATGCCGGACTCGGCCCGGGACGACCCGCCGCTCAGATGACCGGAAGCGGTCACGAAGTCGACTTCTTCCACGAAGGTACGAGAGGTATGCGACCGGCTGAAGAGGATGATTCGCTTGGATACCACGGCGAAGGATGTATTGGCGAGGCCGGGTCCCCGAAATTTTGGTGGACTCCCCTGTGAGAGTCCCGTCTTAGTGAGGTTGATATTGCCGTGTTTGTCGATCTGAATTCCGCCGTAGAACATGACGTCGAGCCGGCCATTTTCCGACATCTCGAAGAGGTCGTATCCGGTTCCCACTGCCTCGGCGCATTTTACCCACCGCCCGTCGGAAGCGGAGCGATACAGGCGTCCTGGTCGGGGATTGACGAGGCCCGAGGGCATGATCAGTGTGAGGTCGGGTGCATGAAGTTGTTGAGCGAGGAGACACGCAGCGACCGGCACTAGGGAGGTTGCGCCGGTGACCGCCAAGTCGCCGTTGTGCAACTCCCGTGCCATTAATACGGTCATCAGTTCGTCTGTCGAGTAGGAATCAATCATCGGACTGTGTCTGTTAGTTGGTCGATTCGTGCTGCGCCGCCAACTAATTCGATGTAGTCGTCGAGGTTGGCCGGCTGGTGAACGAAGGGCCCGAGGTATTCGTCGTTCCATCGGTGAGCGGACGCTCCTGAGGCGATGTACTCGAGAAGGTGGGGTTCGTCGTGGGGGTAGTGTCCCTGACTTGCGCAGGGGTGGGCGCCATAGGGTGCTTCGACAACAGCATCGACAAGATATCCAGGGATCACCGTCCGGTGCGGTTCGGCCCGAATCACGTCATTATTCACAATGACATCGGCTGTCACAATCACGGTTGTAGAGGCTTTAGCGAAGAGCGGATCGCAGAACGGAGTTCCGTGATAACGAACATTCCCGTAGGCGTCCGCCTCTTGAACGTGGAGAAGGCACACATCGGGCCGGATTGCCGGCGCCGACACGACCGTGCCCAGTCCCGCTACCAGACGCGTGCTGGTTTGAGCGCAGCCATCGATAATGTCCGTGCCCTTCACCGACGGAACTGGGTGGTACGGCAGATCCTCCAGGGTTGCCATCAGTCCTCCGAGGATCGTCGCCTCATCACAGTCGAACACCTTGGTCAGTTCCTGCTCGACAACGCGTCGGAAGTTCGGCGCCATGCCCAAGTGCTCGAAGGACACATGCGCTAAGTGCGCCGATTTGACGCAGCCTGCCCCTAAGAGCAGGTCTACCGCATAACTTGCCGGTGGTGCCGCCACTAGCCGGAGGCCCTTCTTACCGGCCCGCACCAGCTCGCGGGCCGCTGCGGACGGATTGTTCTGGAACCACAGCCCGCCAAGAGCGATGAAGTCACCGTCCTTGATCAACTCGACCGCCGACTGCAGGCTGTGCAGTTTCGATGTGCGAGTTGGCGCTGAGGCCTCGGACCGGGACGCCTGATCGTTCACCACAACCTCCGATCATTATATGGTTTCACAAACCATAGTATGGCCCACAGTGAACTGATCATCAAGGGGTTGCGCTGCACGGCGCTTGGCACAGAGCCCTTGAGGGGTTTTGACTCGACCGCGGCGGCCATGGCCGACCCGGGCACGGCGTGCGAATCACTGGAGCGTGGGGCCCTGCCGCGCATGTGCCGATGCTTGGCCGCGGTATGCGCGGTCGTGGAACGGACGTGACGGCCGCGCCGGGCTCGGACTGCCGTCATGCAGGCCGCTTCTATTCGTTGGGTTGACATGGGTCACACCGAGGTTCACTATCGACGTGAGCCATAGAATGGTTTTCCATTACATAACTCACCCAGTATATGGGTTTGGAGCCTTGATCGCTCCCGGCCGAATCGAACGTATGTTCTATTCAGAAGGTATCGGATCGGGGTTCCCGGCGTTATTGTCAAGACAGGAGATCGACCATGAGTGCCAGTGCCCACACGTCACAGCAGGAAAAAGTGGAAGGCGAGACTTCAGCTAGTTCCCCCAGGCGAGCCATCACCGCAGCTGCGATCGGCAACTTCGCTGAGTGGTATGACTTCGCTGTCTACGGGGTCGTCGCCTCAATCATGGCCCTCCACTTCTTCCCATCAAGCGATCCAGTCGTCGGACTGATCAGTGCATACGTCGTATTCGGACTGACCTATGTGAGTCGCCCCATCGGCGGATTGATCGCGGGTTGGCTCGGCGACACCCTCGGACGACGTCGTGCACTCTCGTTCACCATCCTTCTGATGTGCGCGGGAACCGCACTCATCGGATTCATACCTTCCTACAACGCGATTGGAGTTCTGGCGCCGATCCTGCTGACCCTCTGTCGGCTCGTGCAGGGACTCGGCACAGGAGGTGAATACAGTTCCGCAATCAGCTTCGTCTACGAACACAGTCAGGCGCGGGCGAGGCCTATTCGGATCAGCTACCTCGTCACCACCACCTTCCTCGGCATCACCAGCGCCGTATTGATCGCCAGCCTGTGCACCACAGTCCTCGGTGATGAAGCATTCGAAGACTGGGGCTGGCGCGTCCTGTTCTGGCTCGCGGCGCCCCTTGGCCTTGCAGGCATGTACCTGCGGCGCAAGGTATCGGAGACACCCCAGTTCAAGCAGCTCGCAGCCGACCGAGAGACGTCGGAGGTCAAAGCCGCACCGATTAGGTCCACGTTCCGGACCCAAGCGACCGCGATGATTCTGTTCTTTTGCATCGTCTCGTCGTATGCCTTGATCACGCCGATCCTGTCTTCCTACTTCATCACCTTCATTCAGCTGTCAGGCGGATTGACCAGTGGCCAGTCCTACAACGTGTCGCTTGCGATCAACGTGGTCATGATCGCCACTACCCTGGCCGCCGGTCGGGTGATGTTCCGATACGGGCTGCAGCGCACATTCATCGTTGGCGGTCTCTTTATCGCGGTGGTCAGCGTGCCCGCCTTTGCAATCTCGACCCTCGGTATCGTCGGAGCTCTCATCGGCGGATCACTCCTCTCCATCGGAAAGGGACTTGTCGCTGTAGCCGCCGCGATGGCGATGTCCTACATGTTCCCCGCCAAAGTCCGAGTGACAGCAGGAGCATTCGCTTACAACGTCTGCACAATCCTTTTCGGCGCAGCGGGCCCTTCCCTCGGCATCTGGCTCAACAGCGTCACCGGCAGTAACATCACCTTCAGCGTCTATCTCGCCATTGTCGGAGCCCTATCCGCTATCGCAGCCATCATCGGGCGCCAGCGTTTGAAGGAGCCCGCCGACGAGTTGGTAACAGCTTGATGAAGGGGCGAGTTGCTGTGCGCACCGTCGATGCCATACCGCAAACCTTCGCGATCAATGGAATTTTTCGAATCAGTCGCGGATCCAAGACATCCGCTCAGGTCATCGCGGTCTCCATAGCCGAGAGCGGTTATATCGGGCGCGGAGAATGTGTGCCATACGCCCGGTACGGCGAGACGATCGAGAGTGTTATGGACCAGATCAGGTCCATGACACCCGCGATCGAGGCGGGAATGGACCTCAGTGAACTGCAGTCAGCGATGGCACCCGGAGCGGCGCGCAATGCCGTCGATTGCGCATTGTGGGACCTTCGAGCACAGAAAACACGGCAGTCTCTGGCATCAGTGATCGAGCTCGGCCACGAACTACAACCTGTGCTCACGGCATTCACGATCAGCCTCGACGCCCCTGCAGCGATGGGGAAAGCCGCCGCCGTGCACGAGCACCTTCCAATCCTGAAGCTCAAACTTGGTGGAGATGGTGACTTGGAGCGGGTTCGAGCCGTGCGCGCCGCGGCCCCTCATGCCAGATTGATGGTCGACGCCAATGAAGCCTGGAGCATCGACCATCTGCGCGCGTTCGCTCCGGAATTCGCTGCAATGGGAGTCGAGCTCATCGAGCAGCCATTGCCAGCGGACGCCGATGATTTTCTCAAGAGCTTCAATAGCCCAGTCCCATTGGCGGCGGACGAATCGTGTCGGACACTCATGAGCCTGTCGAAGATTGTCGGGAAGTACGAGATCGCGAACATCAAGCTGGATAAGGCTGGCGGCTTGACGGAGGCCTTGTCGTTGCAGGCCGCAGCACGGGCTAGCGGCCTGGGCACGATGGTCGGTTGCATGGTCGCCACCTCTTTGTCCATGGCTCCGGGAATCATCCTTGCGCAACGGGCCGACGTGGTGCACCTCGACGGGCCACTGCTTCTTGCAGAAGACCGTACACCCTCACTCAGGTACAGCGGGGCAACGTTGTACCCCCCAGAGCCCGAGGTCTGGGGAGGGTGAGCCGGGCAAGACGAAGCACCCCGTCCGTGCGCCCGATCGGAATCCGTCTCTTTTGATCCCGGGCTGATCAGGTTCGCGTCGGCGGTGCGGCTCATGACGATCATCGCTCACCCTGCTCACTTCCGCCTACCGCGGCTCCTTGAGCGCATCACAACGGGCATTCGTCGTCGGCGCAATCCGGCTCACCGATTGACGGACACCAACCGCATCCGACACTGCAACCATCAGATCCTCCGTTCACGAAGTATCCGATGTCCAAATCGTCACCTCGCCGCAGACTTAGGAGATCCCAATGCCATTGCTCATCATTCATGCGGCGATTGCGTTCGCCAGTCTGATCACACCCCGCCGCGCCACCGCATCGATCCAACGGATCCTTACGAGTTTCGCCGTCGCACGAGCCAATGCAAGATGGTTAGCCATAGCGGCGAGCGCACATCTAGAATCCTCTAGCAATTGTTCGTTGAGAGGCTGAACGGTGAAGAAATCCTTCCGCTGCGACTCCAGCGCCCAAATCCGCGAGAAAGCGGACCTGACCTCGACGTCCCGTACGAACTCGGCGGCTCCACCCACCCCTCGGCAACCCGTAGTGCACCTTCCCCGGACACAGGTCACCGCAGGCACCTCCCACACCGAGCAACAAGATCCGTCACCAGCAGCGCAACGACCTTAACGATTTTCAGACCAAAGTAGACGTAGTGCGCGTGAGAACGGGACCTCGTCACCGGCGACGAGCCCTGCAATGAGCAGTGCCGCCCAGACTATCTCGGTGACGTTCAGGGCCCGGAACCCGAGCCGACCGATCTCCAGTACGAGCCGAACCGTCACCCGAGCGTACGGAAACTTTAGCGGCGCTTCGATGAACGAGATGACCACCATCCCCAGCCAGGTGAAGGTCACCGCGATCGAGACGGCGTGGGCTGCGGTCATCCGGCCTCCTTTTCTCCTGCACTCGCCGATACGGCGACATCGATCTCCAACAGTCTGCACCCGTTGTCGTCGATGCGCGGCGCTCCGGCGTCACGGCACATTGTTCAACGGGCACATCGACAGCAGCAGCACTACGCCTGAGCATTGGGGTGGCGGCGGCATGGTGCAGGGCAGTGACCCAGCCGCCAGGACAGAACACATCATGAGCGCAATCTCCCCGTCCAGCCGAGCTTCGCCCACGCCAAGCACGCAACGACTCCGTGCCATCACATCGGGAACCGGATGTACACTGGCCAAGCGTCGCAGCAGGGCTCGCACGGCAGTAGGAAACGTTCGCCCCCACCTGAATTCCTACGAGCCACACTCTATTCGTATGGCCGGGGCCCGCGGGTGAACACACACTGTGTCCGATGCCGGCGGGCTCACCCCATCGACACTCCACGAACCGGACATAGCCCGATCGGGGACTCGCTGGGGATCACACGGACCACGGAATGCGTTCTCCACCGCGAGGGTGTCCGACAGCGGACCCCCACCAAGGACTCTGGAATCCCGGGGCGGCATTCACGCGTGAATGGCACTGCGTGAGTTGGTGTCTCAATCCTCCACAGGAGGGCACGTCGTCACTCGACGTCCATCCGCAGGTGTGATGTCGACGTCGCACTGAATCGACTTGCTGTCCGCATCGACGATCGGGGATCGCCTTCCACGCCACGGTGCATCGACCTACGCACGACCTGTGGGTAGGCCCTCGGACCAAAGGGAGCCGAGTGCTGCCCGAACCGACGTATTTCAGGTGCTGGACCTCTCGTGATGGTTTTGGAGCTTCTCACCGTTGAGTGTCGGCACGGCACCACACTCTTTGTGATTGTCACTGCACGGACGAGATTGGGCACTCGCGTACGACGTGTGACCTGGTGCGCCGACGGTCGAGGAACTGGTCCTCGTCTTCGGGGATTCCCGAGTTCGGAGCGAACATGGCGGCGATCCAGCGCTTGTATGCGCCTTCGTCGTCGAACCTCAGTTCACTGATCACGTCAAATTCAATATCGTCTCCGGAGGGCTCGATGTAATTGCGTACGTAGCTGTTTGGAGTCTCTGGCAGACCCAGGACAAGAGGAACGTGCCGATTTTCGTAGTAGTCGACAAAGTCTTCCATGCTGAGGCCCTCTCGTTTGGCGAGGAAGGCGACTATCTTGTAGCTCATGGTGTCTCCGTGTGGTGTGGTTGCGCCGGATCGGTCAGCTGCCGACTCGGGTGCTGCTTTCACCAATGTCTGCACGGTGGGTGCGGAAGCCGTTGGCGGGGTGGTTCTCGTCGGCGTATCCGAAGGAGACACCTGCGACGACCTTGCGGTGGTCCGGAAGCTGCAGTTCGCCGCGAAGGAACCCTGAGTGCGATGCCAAAGCGGCTTGCGGAATGGTCGCCAGCCCCAGCGATTGGGCTGCAAGGAGGAAGTTCCCGATATAGACGCCGCAGTCGATTGCACCATAGGTGCCAAGGTCTGCCTCGGTGGTGATGATCGCGAGGGCGGGAGCGCCGAAGAATCGGAAGTTCTCCATCGCCTGCTTCTGCGAGGCTTCGCGGTCACCTTTCTGGATTCCGACGCTGTCGTAGAGCTGCCAGCCGCATTCACGGCGACGCTCACGGTACACACCTTCGTACCGGAGGGGAAAGGGAAGGTCGGGCGCCTCGGTATGCGACTCCGCGTGGCGAACGAACCTCTCTCGCATGTCGTCGAGGCGATCGCCTCGGATCACTGTGACGTGCCAGGGCTGCGAGTTGCACCAGGAGGGACTGCGCTGTGCCATGGTGAGGAGCTCGTCGAGGACGTCATCGGTAACGGGTTTGTCGAGGTAGGAGCGGCAGCTCCATCGATCGACCATCAATTCTCGTAGGACCGCTGCGCGGTTCACATCAGTTGTGGACATTGCTTCTCCTTCATGGTTCGCACGGATCAGAGTCCGTTTGGTGTGACCCAGACGCTTCATCCGAGCGTCAAATCCGTTCGATAACAGTGGCGTTCGCCATACCAGCGGCCTCGCACATCGTCTGGAGGCCGAAACGGCCACCGGTGGATTCGAGGTAGTTGAGCATTGTGGACATCAGGCGCGTACCAGATGCCCCGAGAGGATGCCCGAGGGCGATTGCACCACCGCGGGGGTTGAGTTTGGCGGGGTCGGCGCCAGTTTCCTTCAGCCATGCCAGTGGAACGGAAGCGAATGCCTCGTTGACCTCGAAAGCATCGATGTCACTGATCGTGAGCCCCGCCTTGTTCAGCACCTTCTGCGTGGCCGGGATGGGGGCAGTCAGCATGAAGATGGGATCGTCTCCGACGACGGCAAACGAGTGGAAACGAGCACGTGGACGCAGCCCTAGCGACTTCGCGGTGTCCTCACCCATGATCAATGCGGCCGAGGCCCCGTCCGTCAGCGGTGAGGAGTTTCCGGGTGTGATGCGCCAATCCATATCCGGGAAGCGAGTGCGTGTTTCCGGCGTCGCGAAGCTGGCCTTCAACCCGGCGAGACTTTCGCTGGTGGTGTTACCCCGGACCGTCTCATCGTGGGTCGCCGTACCCACTGGGATGATCTCGTTGTGGAAGCCGCCGTCCGAGGCTGCGGCGGCAGCGCGGCGGTGCGATTCGGCCGCATACTCATCGAGCTGTCGGCGTGACAGGTCCCATTTGCCGGCGACCAGTTCCGCCGACACACCTTGGTTGACGAGCGCGTCGTTGTAGCGGGCAGTCAGCCTGTCCCCATATGGGTCGCTCCCCTGCACGGGTGAGAACATCGGGACTCGGCTCATCAGTTCGACACCGCCGGCCACGACTATGTCGTAGGCGCCGGCCATCACACCCTGTGCTGCGAAGTGCAGCGCCTGCTGGCTGGAGCCGCACTGCCGGTCGATGGTCGTGCCCGGGACGTGCTCGGGCCAACCCGCCGCCAGAACTGCACTTCGGGCGATGTTGGAGGACTGCTCGGAGACCTGGCTCACGCAGCCGGTGATCACGTCGTCGACAAGTCGCGGATCGAGTCCTGTTCGCTCGATCATGGAGTTCAGGACATCGGCGTAGATGTTCACGGGGTGCAGATGTGACAGCTGGCCGCCCGGCTTGCCCTTGCCGGATGGTGTCCGGACCACATCTACGATAACCGCGGATCTCATAGGCTCTCAATTCATTGACGTTCGATTATCAGAAGCGGGACGGTCTACCCGACGCTGCGCGCCGGCCGGTGAAAGACTTGAGGCTCACTGAAGCCGTGGAGCCCCGCAATCCCGTTCTCGACGCCGATCCCACTCCATTTCGATCCACCGAACGGCTGGTTCGGTTGGAGCGCGAGATGCGTGTTCGCGAACACTGTTCCGCTGTCGATTCGGGGCGCGACTGCGCTGGCGCGATCGAGATCGCTGCTCCAGACCGAGCCGCACAGCCCGAAATTCGATGAGTTCACCTGCTCGATGACGGTGTCGAGATTGTCATATCGCACAACGGGAAGGGCCGGCCCGAACTGCTCGTCGTCAACGATGGCCATGCCATCGCAGGCATCCGCCAGGATTGTCGGTTCATAGAAGTAGCCCGGACCCTCAATGAGCTTTCCCCCCGTGGCGGACCTCGCCCCTTGCCTCAGTGCCTCGTCAACCAGATGGCGAACTCTCTCGAGTTGCGGCCGATTGTTGATCGGGCCCAGGCGGGTGCCTTCGACGGCACCGTCGCCGACCTTGACCGATCGGGCGTAGGAAGCCAAGCTTTCGACGACTTCGTCATAGATGGACGCGGGCGCGTAAATCCGTTTGATCGCCGAACACACCTGGCCGTTGTTCTCGAACGCAGCCCAGAAGAGCTTCTCCACGATGGACGCGGCGTCGACGTCGTCGAGCAGGATCGCTGCATCATTTCCGCCGAGCTCGAGTGTGAAACGCTTGAGATCGGTCGCGGCGGTGGCGGCAACACGCATGCCTGTTCTGACAGATCCGGTGAAGGAGATCTTGCGCGGCACGTTGTGCGAAGTCACCCATTGGCCGAGTTCGTCGCCTCCGCTCACGACGCTGACGACACCGGGCGGGAACACCCCGGAGAGGAGCTGACCGAGCCGCAGCGTCGCCATGGGCGTGTACGGAGATGGCTTGAGCACGACGGTATTGCCAGCCCGCAACGCCGGTGCCAACTTCCATGCGGCCAGGGTGATCGGGAAGTTCCACGGTGTGATGGCAGCGACAACCCCGAGCGGCTTGCGCACGACTTCGACGTAGGCAATGGCATCGTCTTGAATGATCTGAGGCTGATCTTCGACGTCCGCGTAATAGCGGAACCACGTCTGTGCGTCGCGTACCTCTTCCGCGGCTTCGCTGAGGGGCTTTCCTTGCTCTGCGGTGACAAGGGCAGCGAGTTCGTTCGCCGCGGATCCAAGCACCTCGGCAGCTTCCAGGAGAGCCTTGCGCCGAGCGCCCTCGTCCGTTCGCCATTCAAGCCAAGCTCGATGAGCCGTGTCCATCACCTGATCCAGCTGCTCGCGTGTGCAATCAGGGGCGGTGGCAAACACCTGGCCGGTTGCCGGGTTCACCACATCGAATTCTGTAGCCGACTTCGCCAGCGTCCCGTCGATGGTCATTGCATATTCGGTCATCATGTCCGTCCAATCGGAGGCTCGGGCCTCGTAGGATGAGTTTTGCTGTGTGGCTGGCCGCCCGAGGACCTCGAGCAGAGGAGTGCGTCGCCAACGATCAGGGGCACAACCACCGGTGGTGCCAGTTCGCGCAGGAAACGGTGACGGTTGACCGGACCCGCGATGCTGACTCCGTTCGGAGATCACTGAGTCGATCGAAGGTTGTTCGGGTCGGTAGGATCTCCATCGGCGTCACGTGTAGCCGATTCGATGCGATCGAAACTGCTATCGCCGACGGGCGACGAAAGTCTCAGATGCTGTCCAACCTCGGGGATTGCTCGGGAACAATCGTGTACACCGCGTACCATTGCAGAAGCGCAAGCTGCAATGCCGCTGATTTGATCTCGTCCACACTCGAACCGACGTCAGTGGCGTTGAGCACTGCTTCGATCATCGAATACAGCGCGGAGGCCGCGAATTCGGGATCGATGTCGTCGCGGACAATCCCGTGGGCGGTACTTCGTCGATACACATCGGCCAGGTGACCTCGCAGTACCTCGTCGGCGGCCCGGTTCGCCTCCAGCAGGTTCGCTGGAAGAACCTGCCGCGCCACGTCTATCGCTGGTCGCAGGTCCGCATTCTCCACCCGCCACATCAAGGTGTCTTCGACCATTCTCAACAGGATGGCGAACACAGTATCGCCGACGTCGACGGTTGCGCTCATCGCCTCGCCGATTCTGGCGTAGCCTGCAAGGTACTCGTCGACGAGCGCTGCCAGGATTGCATCTTTGTCCGGGAAGTGGTTGTACACAGTCGCCCGAGAAACACCAGCATCCTTCGCGATGTCGGCGACGCGAGCGGAGTTGTATCCTGGCGAGTTGAAGTGGCGCCGTGCCGCCGCCAGGATCCGTTCCCTGTTGTCCTGCTCATCTGATGGCATGCTGACAATCCTTCTCTGCCTCTAGGCGTTCTCTACCGGAGAGATTTTCTGCAGGCTACCTGCCAAATCCGCACGGTGGCGCCGCAGTTCCTTCTTGTCGAACTTCCCTGTGCTTGTGCGAGGAAGAGTATCGACGCGGTGATATTCCTCGGGTATCCACCAGTTCGCGACGTGGGAACGCAGATGCTCTCGCAGTTCGTCATCTGTGGGTCCGTGGGGTGAAACAACGACATAGGCTGCCGGCCGTTCACTCCATCGCGGGTCTGGGACGCCGATGACCGCCGCTTCGTGGACGGCCGGATGAGCCATGAGCGCCGACTCAAGGTCCTGCGAGCTAATCCATTCTCCTCCGGACTTGATCGCGTCCTTCGCGCGATCGGTGATGTCCAGCCAGCCGTCGGACGAGAGTGTTCCCAAGTCTCCTGTGCGCAGCCAACCTTCGTGGAACTTGTCCGAGGTGTCCTCCGGTCCGTAGTAGCTGCCAGCCACGATCGGACCCGAGATCTCGACCTCGCCGACAGATGTGCCGTCGGAGGGCAAAACACTGCCGTCCACATCGACAATCCGCATCTCGTATAGCGGGGACACCCGTCCTACCTGACCGCGCCGCTGCCAGCGCTCGGCGGGTGGCGCTACGATGTCCAAACTCATTGCGGCGCCGGGTAATGTCTCGGTCATGCCCCACCCCTGAATCAGCGTCACGGACAGCCTCTCGTCGTACGCTTGCATGAGCGGCACTGCTACCTTCGCACCCCCGCAGAGGACCATCCGCAGGCTCGAAAGGTCGACAGCATCCTTATTCGAGGGATCCTCGACGTGGCGGAGGAGATCCATCCAGAGGGTTGGGACACCGCCGGCCCAAGTGACCCTCTCGTCACGGATCACCCGTGCAACGGCCTGGGGACCGAGATTGCGTCCGGGAAGAACCAGGTCTGATCCGGTGACAGTGACGACGAAGGGAAGACCCCACCCCAACGAATGGAACATCGGGACCAGCGCGAGGACTCGGTCGCCCTCCTGCACCTGGAGACCGCCGACGCCAGCCATCGTCAATGCGTGCAGGACGATCGCGCGATGGGTGTACAGAACGCCCTTCGGATTCCCAGTGGTACCGGAGGTGTAGCACAGACAAGCCCCCCAGCTCTCCTCCAACGCTGGCCACTCGAAGTTCACCCCTTCACCGAGGGTGAGCATTTCAGAGTATCTATGTACCTTCGCCGACCTCGACACCACACTCGCGCCGTCACCGACGATGACTACATGCTCCACACTGGCGAGCTTGTCGAGCACACGGTCGAGTTGGTCGACCAGCGACGAATCAACGACGATCACGCGATCACCAGCATGGTTGATCGTGTAGATGACCTGCTCGTCGTGCAAGCGGGGGTTGATCGTATGAAGGACCGCACCCAATCCCATTGTGGCATAGTAGGTTTCGACGTGTTCCTGCGTATTCCATAGCAAGCTTCCGACGCGGTCGCCTCTGCAGACGCCCAAGCTGTCGAGTGCTTGCGCGAAGCTCGCCGCGCGACGGGATACCTGTTCGAACGTTTGGGACATCCGCCTGCCGTCATCGGTGATCGTGACGATCCTGCGCTGTCCGCATATAGTCTGCATACGCCGAAACAGCATTTGGGTCGTCAGGGGGGTGTCCATCATCAGTCCGTCGACCGTCGAAGCCTCTTTCGACGGTCTGGTACCGCCACCGTTGGGGAACGTTGCGTCATCAAGGACCGAGCTGTTCACATTCGTCACGTCGGACCTACCTGCCCACGAACTTTGCCTGGCCCGGACCGTTCGCAATAAACGACTTCACACCCGCGCGGCCGTCCTCGGTGTGATGCATGGCCACTGCGGCCCGGCCCTCGGCATCCAACCCGGCATTCAACGGCTGATCGAAGTTGGCGTCAATGAGACTTTTGGCCGTGGCCAGAGCAACACTGGGTCCGGTGGCCAGGCGCCTCGCGAGGGCGATCGACTCACTGAACACTTCGTCGTCGGGCACGACTCGGTCGGCAATGCCGATCCGGAGGGCTTCCTCTGCATTCACCTGACGACCGGTCATCACCAGATCTTTCGCGCGGGATGGCCCGACCAACCTGCTCAGTCGCTGGGTCCCTCCAGCTCCGGGCACGAGTCCCAGATTGACCTCGGGCAACCCGAACTTTGCTCCCTCGCCTGCAACACGCAGATCGGCTGACAACGCGAGTTCGAGTCCACCACCCAATGCGTAGCCGCACACGGCCGCGATCACCGGACGAGGGATGGAGGCGATCCTGTCGAAGGTCGAGCGGAATGCTTTCACGAAGCGCGCCGCATCTTCGGGTCCGCCCATCTCCGAGATGTCGCCGCCGGCGGCGAAGATGCGAGGGCCCCCCCATATGACAACTGCACCGGGCAAGTCACTCGCGAGCGCCTGGAACGCCTCGTCGAGCTGGCGCAGGACTGCGAGCGACAATGCGTTGGCTCTTGGTCGCTCGAGCCTGACGATCGCGACTCTGTCGGTGGTCATTTCGGTGTAGACGAACTGATCGTCGTGGGTGATCGGGGGCGACTCGCCTTGTTCGGTCGTCATTGTGGTTCCTATCAGTAGCTCAGTGGCAGGTAGGACCCCAGAGCTCGGGATCCAGATGCTGTCTAGGTGCTCTTGGCGTACCAGCCGGCGTCGATCGGCAGGGTGACGCCCGTGACGAACCGGGCCTCGTCCGATGCCAGCCATAGGGCGGCATTGGCGATGTCTTCCGGCTCGATGAAGTCGACATCCATAAGTGTTAAATGCTTGAGGGTCTCGGCCGCATCCGCCCTGTCCGGGTTGGCGAGGTCGGGCCTGAGGAGGCCGAAGCTGAAGTCGTTGAGGACCATTCCCGTGGCGGTATTGCCCGGGTTTACCGTGTTGACACGAATGTTGTACGGCCCGAGCTCATGGGCGAGGGAGCGCATGAGGCCGACCACCCCGTGCTTGGCGGCGGCGTAGTGTGCGATGTATCCTTCGCCCTTTAATCCGGTGTACGAACTCGTCAGGACAATGGAGCCGCCCTGGTTCCGCTCGACCATCGTGGGTGCGACAGCTTTCACGCTGCGCCACACGCCTGTGAGATTCACATCGAGGATGTCGTTCCAGGCTCGGTCAGAGATTTCCCACGCACGCCCTTCCGATGTCAGAATGCCGGCGTTTGCGATGAGGATGTCGATGCCACCGAACTCCGAAATACCTTCTGCAACAATATTGTCAAGACATTCTTGGTTTCGTACGTCAGCGACGGCGGTGATCACACGACCTCCGGCCTCGCGTACCAGATGTGCCGTTTCGTCGAGATCATCTTTGGTCGACAGCGAATACGGAACACCTTCGATCGCCTCGCAGATGTCAATGGCGACGATGGCGGCTCCCTCGGAAGCGAAACGTACCGCGTGGGCGCGCCCTTGCCCACGCGCAGCGCCCGTGATGAACGCGACCTTGCCTTCTATCCTGCCCATAACGGGGACTCCGTTTCTCGAGATTCTTCGTGCTGCGCCGGAGCGCTGAAGCCATCAAATTTCGGCATTGCGCTCCTTAAAGTTGTGACTGCGATCGGCAGCTCTCACGAATCGTCGCTTGGTCCGACGCTCCGGGGCATCCACTCAACCAACGGTGATTGTTGCCGGACTCACACTGGACAAACTAACCACGCGTTAGACACCGTGTCAAGGCCCGGTTTTCCTGGGCGAAGGTCCGGCCGAACGGTGGAATCGGCAGTGCGTCAGGCCGCGGAGCCTGGATCGAACGTCTCTGTGCGAACCTCAACGACAAGTAGGTAGATCATCCCTCTCGCGACGGGTATGAAATGGGACTTCCCTGCCCATGACCACGCACGATCCGCCGGATTTTCCACCACATGCTCGCCCAGTGTGACGGTTGACACCGTGTCCAACGATGGCTAGCGTCTTATCCACTTCAACGCAGCATGAACGCAAGCGCCGCCTGGTCCGAGACCAGACGATGGCGACGTCAGCGCGCCCAGTAGCCACCGACCCAGGCCGGCGATTGCACCAGCGATCACACGAAGGTCGACATGTCACGGTGCCTGCCTCTCGCCGGTATGAGACACGCGCGAATCTGCCGCGGAAGATCCAGACACCCCAAGGAGAGCCTGTGACACACCTCGATTTCATGCCCGACGCCGTGGCCGATGACGCCGACTACCGCACGACTGCAGGACAGCACCTGTGGCGGCATTTCGCAGAAATGGCGGAGGCCGAGCGTACCCCCCTCAAAGTGATCACCCGAGGAGAGGGAAGTTACCTCTTCGACACAGACGGGAACCGCTACCTCGATGCAGTCTCCAACCTGTTCTGCGTGAACCTCGGCTACTCGTACGGTGAAGAACTCGGACAGGCTGCGCTCGACCAGTATCGCCAGCTCGGCTATCACAGCAACTGGACAACCACACACCCGCGCGCGATCGAACTGGCTGCACGCCTCGCCGAGCTCGCCCCTGACGACCTCAACCATGTGTTCCTGACGCCCAGCGGCGGAGAATCCGTCGAAGCCGCCTGGAAGATTGCACGACAGTTCTATCAGCTCCGAGGTGAAAACCGCTGGAAGGCGATCGCCCGCGACATGGCATACCACGGGACGACGCTCGGCGCACTATCCCTCGGCGGCATCCATCGGATGCGCTCACCCTTCGAGCCACTCGTACCGGCCGTGGCACACGCGCGGAGTACAGCTCGGGCAGGCCGCCCCGCAGGCGAATCCGAGGAAGATTTCACCGCATTCCTCCTCGACGACCTCGAGCAACGAATCGTGTCCGAGGATCCCAGCACCGTCGCCATGATCATTCTGGAACCCATCCAGAACCACGGCGGATCGCTGACCCCACCGAACGGCTACTTCGCCGGCATTCGTGCGCTTGCCGACAAGTACGGCATCCTGCTCGTCTCGGACGAGACCATCACCGCCTTCGGGCGCGTCGGAGAATGGTTCGGATCAACGCGATTCGACTTCACCCCCGACATCATCACCACCGCCAAGGGATTGTCGTCAGCGCACGCAGTGATCGGCGCAGTGATCGTCAATAACCGTGTGTACGAGCCCTTCTCCGAAAAAGGCGTTTCCCTGCAGCACGGGAACACCTTCGGTGGACACCCTGTCATGGCCGCTGTAGCCCTCAAGAACCTCGAGATCATGGAACGCCTTCAGATCCCCGAACAGGTCCGTGCGAAGGAAAACTCGCTGCGCACCAGCTTGGAGTCCCTCCGTGATCTCGAGATCGTCAGTGACGTCCGCGGCGCCGGATTCTTCTGGTCCGTCGAATTGACCGGTACCGACACGAACGGTTCGCCGTTGAGCCAACCCCAGCGAGATCGTCTGTTCGCCCGCCCCCATCTCGCCGGCGCCT
This sequence comes from Rhodococcus sp. NPDC019647, assembly GCF_044389235.1. Taxonomy (NCBI): domain Bacteria; kingdom Bacillati; phylum Actinomycetota; class Actinomycetes; order Mycobacteriales; family Nocardiaceae; genus Rhodococcus; species Rhodococcus sp. NPDC019647. The sequence goes on from NZ_JBIRXS010000014.1 coordinate 102,429, forward strand.
TGGAGGACCTCGGCATCCTCACGCGGGTTTCGCTCGACAGCGTCAATCCGATCATCTGTGTATCACCCCCACTCGTCGCCGAAGACCAGGAGTTCACCCTGATCCGGAACGCTCTGGCGAAGGTCCTGTCCGAGATCGACTCCACTCGCAAATCCCTGTGAGGACAGTCCACATGAAACTTCTTCCCTATACCTACACGGCCCAGAACAGCGGAGCAGGCAATGGATACATCTGAGAATCTAGGACCAAGCACCGCACCGACCAACATCGCTGGGGAAGGCGAGACCTCATTCCGAAGCAGTCTCGGCGTGGGCTCCATCGTGTTCATGGTCGTCGCCGCGGCAGCCCCACTCGGTGTTGTGGCCGCTACCTTCCCGGTCATCATCTCAGTCGAGCAGAGCATCGGCGCACCCCTGTTCCTGCTCATGGTCACAGCGCTACTCACCGTCTTCGCCGTCGGCTACACAGCCATGAGCAGGTATGTGCCCAACGCCGGTGCCTTCTACTCCTATATCCAGGCCGGATTGGGCAGGATCATCGGGACCGGCTGCGCGACACTTGCATACGTCTCGTATCTGATGCTCCTGGTGGGCAGTACAACGTATCTTGGGGTAAACGCATCGAACGCCGGCCGAATATTCCTGCACATCGACCTGCCCTGGTGGACATGGTGCCTGATCGCGTTCGCACTTGCCGGCTACCTCGGATATCGAAACGTCGACCTCTCCGCACGCGTACTCGGACTGGTCCTCGTCCTAGAAGCCGCCATCGTCATCGTCGTCGATACCGCGATCATCCTCCAGGGCGGCGAGGAGGGACTCTCGGCAGAGCCCTTCAGCCCGTCCATGCTCACCCAAGGCGCCCCTGGCCTCGGGTTCATGTTCGCCTTCTTGTGTTTTCTCGGCTTCGAAGCAACCGCAGTGTTCCGCAACGAGGCAAAGGACCCCGTCCGTACCATCCCTCGCGCAACCTACATTGCCGTCATCGGTATCGGACTGTTTTACACAGTCACCATGTGGTGCGTGATCATGGGCATCGGCCCCAGCCGCGCCGTTGCGGTCACAGGCGACGACCCAACAGTGGCAGTGCTCAACCTCGCCAGCGAGTATGTGGGACCCATAGCCCGCGACGTGATGCTGGTACTGCTGGTGAGCAGTCAATTCGCATGCACATTGGCATTCCACAACGTCCTGACCCGCTACCAGTACACTATGGGTACCAAAGGTGTCATACCCCGCTCGCTCGGACGAATCAGTCCCAAACATCATGCCCCATCACGCTCATCAGCAGTGATCTCCCTGATCACCGTCGTCAGCATGATGATGATCGTCGCTCTCGGACTCGACCCCATCTCGGAAGCATTCACCTGGCTCTCCGGCGCAGCAACACTCGGCATCATCATCATGATGACAACAACAGGCATCGCCGTCATTCGCTTCTTCCGCCACCATCCGACGTCCGACGGCACGTGGACAACCCTGATTGCACCGGCAGTCTCCTCGATCGGCATGGTCGTCGTCCTCGTTATCGCAATACAGAACTTTGGACTACTCGTCGGTGAGAACACCGCCGCCGAGGTAGCCCTCGGCGTCATACTCGCGGTTGCGTTTGCTGCCGGTGTCATCATCGCAGTCACCATGCGCCGCTATCGACCAGCGCATTATGAATCCCTCGAGAGGGATTCGGACAAGACCCAACAACAAAGCAAAACAACGAACTTGTGAACTGCGAGAAGAGCCGAGGACTCGCTCAAGCGCGTCTCACCCAGCAAAGGATTCGACATCTCAGATGAAGCCCACCTCGATCACAGAGACGTCACGAATGATCGACTTCGCACGGCGTTGGCACTACTTCGGTGGCGGAACCCGGGAAGAGATATTCGTCAACTTCGGTGTCACGCCATCCATCTTCTATAAGCGGCTAACACGGGTGCTACACACATCACAACACTCGCTTGACACCGAAACGCGGACGAACTTGCTGAGACTTTCAGAAAAGAGGCTAATCGCAGAAGCAGAAGCTGCTCGCGAGGTGGGCTCACCAGCAGTTGGCCGAGCGAGATGACGAAGTAGGCCAATCGACCGCTGGCCACCCGCAAGACCCCGAGTCGGGAATGTCAGCGGCTCCAGAGCAGATGCCAAGAAGCGATCTCCTCGGGACCCGCGATCGACGCACGAGCCAGCAATCAATGCTCGTTCCTCGTTCGCATATCGACCGGATGGCGACGACCACCAGTTGCGGAGGTGGAGGCCACAAGCAACGTCACTGCAGATAAGGCGTCAGGTCGCCTTGGGCAACTTGGACATCATGACGTGAGTGCGGCGCAGTCACAGCATGATCGAGAACATGAACTGCGGCTTCGATATATCGAGAATATGCTCCATGCAAAGGGTTCGATCGCCGAAACCATCTGCCGGGTCCTCCCCTTGGACCCCACCACTGCGAGGATCGTTCTGCCTCCGCCGTGGCCGGCCGCACCCTGACCGCCCTCACCGTCACCCTCACCACCGCCGCACTTCACGGCCCGCACCTCTCCGCGGTCGAACAAGACCTCTGGCTCACCAAATGCGAAGCCCGGCAATACGTCACCACCCGCCGCTGGGCGCACGCCATCAGCACCTTCGGTGCCCCGTTGCCGCTGGGTCCGCCGGCGTGGGTGCGCAGCCGGTCGACGGTGGCCAGGGCGTCGGCGACCATCCGGGCGGCCCCACGTGCGGAGCCGCGCGCTCCTCGGCGCAGGCGTTGGGTGACGATCACCGGCGCAGCGGTCTGCCTGGTGACGGTGGCGATGAGGGCGTTGAGCCCGCGGATCCCGAAGTAGCCGTATCCGGAGCCTTGTTTGCCGTGGCCGTGGACTTCGATGATCGTATCGTCGATATCAACCAGGATTCGCCCGGTGTCGATGCCGGTGACCAGCGGGGTCTTCGCGGCGAGGTTGCTCAGGAACCGCGAGGCGACGGCGTCGAGTTGCCGGACGTGCCCGAAGCTGAACTGGCGAAGGAACGATCCCAGCGTCGACGGTGCATAGGGTCGATCGAATATCGTTCCCATCGCCCCGTGCCGCAGGATCGCCAGGTCAGCGATGCTGTCGGCGCCGGCGACCATCCCACCGATCAGGGACCCGATCTTGCGGCCCGTGTTGGCGCCCTTGTCGGTCGGCACGCTCAGGTGCTGATCGGCGAGCGTGAGCAGGCCGCTGGCCTGGGCCAATGCCACCACCGGGACCAGTCCCGCGGTCGCCACGAGGTCGGGGTCGTCGAACCTGGCCGCCGTAACGGGTCGGGTGTGAGATAGTTGCATCTACGAAATGCCCTTCGGCGTGCCTGAATTTGACCCTAGAGAAGTATTATTCTTCCACTACGACAGGGCATTTCGCCGTTATGACACCCTCAGGCACTCATGCGAATCGGTGTATCGAGGCTAAACTAATGCACCAACTGGTCAAGTAAGCCAGCACCTACTGGCGCATCTACCACCTGCCGGACCACGGCTTCCAGGACGTTGTGCGCATAGACTCGGTCCGGCCACGAACCGCGGGTGTCGAGAGTTTTCTGTTGGTGGGTGCGTACAGCGGCTTCGAGTCGGCGGCGGTACTCGTTCATCCCGATTCCGAATGCCGCGCGGATCCTGGCGGCGGACGGTCTGCCGATAGGGTACCAAAGGATCGCTAAGTCCAGGATGTCGTCGTCAGTGAGCTGCCAGGCCGTCGGACGACCCTTCCGCACTGCGGTAGCCACGCGTTCCCTCTCAGTCGGTCGATTCAGGGCGGGAGGCTGTCCGTGCGGGCGCTAATCGCTTTGGATCCATTCCCTCATGATCGCGGCGTTGTGGCGTTCTAGTGTCCTGAGTCTTTAATTCTGGCGCAGTAGTGTGCGATGGAGTCGAGGATCTGGTCGGCGGTCTTGACCCAGACGTAAGGTCTGGGGTTGTCGTTCCAGGTCTCGATCCATGCTCGGATGTCTTTGTTGAGCTGTTGGACCGAGGTATGCGTGGAGCGTTGGAGCTTCTTGGTGGTCAGTTCGGCGAACCAGCGTTCGACGAGGTTCATCCACGATGAGCTGGTCGGTGTGAAGTGGATGACGAAGCGCGGGTGCGCGAGGAGCCATCGTTTGACCGCGGGAGTCTTGTGGGTCGATGCATTGTCCATCACGAGGTGGACATCGAGATCGTCGGGCACCTGAGCGTCGATCTTGCGAAGAAATGCGATGAATTCTTGTGCGCGGTGGCGTGAATGGAGTGATCCGATCACCTTCCCCGAGGCGATGTCTAGAGCGGCGTACAGGCTCGAGGTGCCATTGCGGACGTAGTCGTGACTAGCGCGTTGCGGGGTGGCGGGAAGCATCGGGAATATCGGTTGGGTCCGGTCCAGTGCTTGGATCTGAGTCTTCTCGTCGACGCAGAGCACCAGAGCCCGCTCGGGCGGGTTCATGTACAGGCCGACGACGTCACGGACCTTCTCCGTGAACACTGGATCCTTCGACAATTTCCACGAGTCCTGTTTGTGCGGGGCCAAACCGAACGCGCGCCACACTCTCGAGACCGTCGATTGCGAAATATCGAGATGCTCCGCCATCGATCGTGTGGACCAGTGTGTGGCATTCTTCGGTGTCGTTTCGAGGGTCGAGGTAATCAGATCCTTGATCTTGTCGTCGTCGATCGTCCGCGGACGGCCCGGGCGTGGTTCGTCGAGCAACCCGTCGCATCGGTCCTCGACGAACCTGTCCCGCCACCGCCGCACCGTGCCTCGGTTCAACCCCAACCTCTGCGCCACTTCGGTATTCGATCCACCATCGGCGCAGCGAGAATGATTCGCGACCGTACCGCCAAACCTGCAGCGGTCTTGCGTCGCCGCGACCACCCCTCGAGTTCTACGCGTTCGGTCTCGGTCAGCACAATCTCCGTCGGTCGCGGACCACGAGTTGCCATGACCAACCTTAACAACCGATGGCTTATTTATGACTCAGGACACTAGCGCCACAACGCCCCGCCTTTTTCGCGCTCCTGTTGAGTCAGGAACAAGTGGCCGTGCGTGACGTCGGTTGATGAGGGCGGCTTCCACAGGCAACATGGTGCATCCCGTCGAAACCGACCGCCTCCCGGCAACAGCACGAGTGGTGATTCAAGGCCGTCACTGGCCGAGTGGCGCAATCCCGTCAGGCAATCCGGAAGGCAAGTGCGGTCCGATCGCCACGTGCTCGAACAAGCCCAGACCTATCGCACCGTCGGCGCGGGTTGCTCGGCAAATCTGCTGTGCGTGAACGTTTTCCATCGCGCTCGGATCGAGGCCCGCGAGCTTCCAACTGTCCGTTCCGACAATGTCTTTCCCGTGATCGGTGCCGTGCTTCCACATCGGGTGGTAGTAGCCCAATCCCTGCATGAGGAATAGACCTTCGGGTTCGATGGTGATCTTCCGGTTGACCAGCCCACGCGGTCCGACGGTGAGGTCAACATGTTGGGCGCGGCGAGTCCCAGGCCGGTAGTCGATGTCGAATTGGAAGGTGTCGCCGCGGAGGATCCGATCCTCTTCGCCGTAAGCCGGGTCGCCGGCCTTCAGGAAGGGCAGGACGGCGACCGTTCGTGCTTCGCTGCGGCCGTCCGGCATCTCATTTACGGCTACGAGCAAGCATTCGTCCTCGAATCGCAGCAGCGTCCAGGCAAAGTAGATGGCGCTCTTGTGTACACCGTGTTGACCTTCGGCCACAGTGCCGGTGGTCCGGCTGCCCCACGAGCGGTCTCGGAAGCCCCGCCACTTGTCGGGCGAGCAGGTTACGGTTTCCCCGCCGACGGTGAATTCTCCGGACCAGTCTCCGAATTGCACTGTACGGAGACGTTCCGAGACGAGAGTCGTTCCTGAGTCTCGTCTCATCCGTCCATCCTCGATGTGCTGTGTTACACCGGTGAAGGTGAGGTCGGCCGAGATACCGTCGTGCTCCTCGAGCACTACACGTAGCACGCGCATCGGTTCGATGACTTCGACTCGCAGGGGGCCCGCGATTGTGTCGCGATCGCGCGAGAGTCGGGAGGAGGCGAACACCGAGTCTTGGCGGCCGTCACGCGCGATGCTGATCGAGGCGTCGACGATACCGCGGTTCGGATGCACGCTGAGGCCGAAGCCGACCTGGGTGGTCAAGTCGATGTCGTGCATTGCCATCCAGTGGCGGTCATAGCGGCCTAGGTCACTCGAGGCGGTCTGCGCCACAGGCAGCGCCGCCTGGTGCACCGGATAGTCGTCCCATTTGCTCAGCACAGGTTCTCCTTTTGGATTTCAGATGAAAGACAGCAAGTCGTGGTCGAGTGCCTGTTGGGCACCGCGATGGATGAGTGAGGCAAACATTTCGAAACCGCGCGCGGTGGGCTGCACGAATGCGAGTGCGGCAACCATGGCGATAAGTACGGAGCCGCTGAGCCGCCAGTGCTCACGCTCTGCGGTATCGATATCCCACCCCTGTACGCCGCGGTCGTGCAGCGCACTCACGTGCGCTTCGAGCAGTCGCTGTTCCACTCGGCGGCGAGTGTCGGGGTCGAGTGCAGTGCCCAGGAAGAATGCGAGGTCCCAGGCGGGTGAGGTCCAGGCCAGCGTCTGCCAGTCGACTATCCAGGCGCCGGCATCACCCCACAGCAGATTGTCGAGGCGAAGGTCCTGGTGCACGAGTGTGCGGGGCCCTCGAATTCCGGACGCCCAGCTGAGGCAGTGGTGACCGAATGTCTCGATGAGTTGCCGCTGTTGTGGGTCTAGGAGAGCGCCGACGGTGTCCCGGTGCCGATGCCACGACTGTTCATAGCGTTCAGCGAGACCCGTGATGTGGTCTTCGGTTCGGTTGTAGAAGCGGTCGGTGCCACCCACGGCATCCTCGTCATCCCAGAAGGGGGCCTGGAGTCCCGCCAGCTGATCTGCGACAGATTCAACCTGTTCGATCGTACCGTCGCGCAGTTGGTCCAGGGGACGGGTGGAGGAGGAGAGATCCTGCAGAATCAGCCCGGGCGGACCGTCCCCTCGGGGAAGGCTGCCAAGGAACCTCGGTGTCCGGATGTCGAGGCGCGGTCTGAGTTCTGCATAGAAGAATCGCTCCCGATCGAATGCGCCGATTCTGGATGCCGTTGCTGCCGAGTGTGTGTCGCTGGGGGGCAGCTTTACAAACACGGACGACGGGCCTGACGGCCCGGGGGTGTAGGTGAGCTCGACGCGGTAGCTGTCGGCAAGCTGGCCGGCCCCGAGTGGCAGCGCTCGGCACTGCTCGACATTCCCGCCTTCGGGCAGCGATCCACCAGCTCGGAGAGCCTCGGCGATGTCACCCGCCATAGAGGGCTCGGTTAGGGTGGTGGGGTTCATGCATCCTCCAGCATCTGGGCGCGCAGTGACTCGATGTGCGCGGGGGTGACTGAGCATTCGTTCGTGAGGTAGGCAGCGACTCCCCCGTAGGTGATGTCGAGGAATTCGAGCGCCGACTCCATCGCCCGCGCCGGCGCCTCCCACAAGGACCGAACGTCGTCGACGTGGATTCCGAGGTGCTCGAGCAGAGCAGCATGCTCGGCCGCCCGGTCGGGTCGGTACCTACTTGTCAGTGCGTAGTCGGCGGTCACGACGTTCCGCGGCACGCCGACCACTTCCAGAACAAGGGCCACAACGAGGCCGGTTCGATCCTTTCCAGCGTGGCAGTGCACGAGAGCCGGGAGGTGGTGCGGATTTGACAGTACTCGGATCACCTCACCCAGCACGTCGGTGCGGCGACGTAGCACCAGTTGGTACCACCGGCCGAGATCTTCCTCGTCGAATGTGGTGATCTTGCCGTCCCGCAGCAGGCGCATGAAGTCAGTCTCACTACCTTCGACACCTTCGGGGATCGGAGCGTGAACCAGTTGTGCGCCGGTCGCTCGATCCCAGGCAGACGGGATCATTCTGGCCTCGCGGTGCGACCGCAAGTCGACAATTGACCTGAGACGAAGGCACTGATAATCCTCTGTGCGGAGCTCATCCCATAGCGATTCGGCACCGGATCCGGAAAGCCCGAGAACCTCCGATCGATACAGCCGGCCCATCGCGGTCCGCTTTCCGTCGCCTGTGGGGTATCCGCCGACGTCTCGGACGTTGGTAGTGCCAGGAATCGGGATCCGGGGATCGAGCTGGTTCCGTCGAGCCCCCACCGAGCGTTCGTCACTCATCGTGGTCGGTGCGTGCGCGACCCAGTGTGGCCAGCAGGTCTTCGTGCAACTCCATCCAGATGTCGTGATACGACTCAACCATCGGACGGGCTAGTGCGTCGGTGTTTCCGTTCCGGAATTGTTCGAACGCATGGTCCAGGCGCTGACGATAGAGACCGAATCTGGGCTGTGCAGTGGCCGCTTGCGCTATGACCGCGGCAACATCGTGGTGGACGGGCGGCAGGCTGCCGAGCGTGGTGGTGAGGTCTTGATCCATCTGCCAGGACGAAGCGATGGCTTTGAAGGCGCGGTTTGGCCCGAGAAACACGGCGTAGGCAGACGTGATGGCCGCGTGCTGGTCGGCGGTTACCGCCGCCTCGGTGACCAGCAGCAGACGTGCACGGCCCACGGGGGTGAGGCTGGCTCCGTTGATCCGTCCCGTGCGTTGCTTGACGAAGCCCTTCTCTTCGCTCGCCGCAACCACCTCGCGAACACGTTCGGCCGGGATGCCGCTACTGATGGAGATCTGCTCCACGGTTGCGAACCCACGAGTTCGGATTGCCTGAAGTACCTCGAACTCGTCGGGCATGGTCGATACGGTGTCGCTGCTGTGCGGCGGTACGTCGTTGGCCCACGAGCCGGTCAGGAAGAGCCGCGGGATCATCTCGCTGGCGACGCCCCCGACGATCCTGTCGTGGCATGCCTCAACGACGGGATGAATCGACATGAAGCCGTGATCGCGAACGAGATCGTCATAGATTCCCGCCGCGCGGGCGAAGGGCAGCAGGAAGCCCGAGGCGTAGACAACCGCGCCGGCCATCACCTTCTCCTGTTGGCTCATAACGGCTATCCGCTTGTAGAGCGCCTCGGACTTGGTTTCCGCCTCGGCCCGCAATTGCGCCATGTCCTCCAAAGACAATGTGCGCAGTTGGTCGATTGGTGTATCGAACTTCTCGCGGGCATATACCGCCACGCCGGTGACGTGGGGCAGGTAGTTGCTCGGTTCGGTGAACATCGTCGAGAGGTCGAACACCTTCGTCTCGAGGTCGGTATCACCCGCGAAGAACATTGCGATCGTCACGGCATACGGCAGGCCCGCCGTGGTGTCCGACCACGGGTATGCCGGTTCGTTGATGAACAGATCACGCACGATGACGAAGCCGCCGTCCGCAGTGGGATACGGGCCGCTGTCGCCGAGTCCGAGGCGATTGTCGAAGTGCACAAGAAATCCGAGCAGTTCGAGGGCGCCGTTGAACCGCTGGAACGTCGACCGGCCCCTGTCGTCGGAGAGTGCAATGCGGTCGGACTCGAAACGCGCGATCCATGACGGATCGAGGATGGGGGCCTGATAATCGCGCATCGACGCGAACATCGGTCCAGATCCCCACAAGCCCCTGTACAGACGTCGAACCGTGCTCATCGCTTCAGTAATCCGCCGCGTACGGTAGTCGTAGTCATGCAGTCCGAGTTCCAGAGCGATACCCCGCCCGAAGCTCGGTGCGCTGGCGCACGCCCAGATGTGCAACATATTGATCTTGGTGCCGATCTCCCGGTGCGCTCGGGTCGCGATCGCGCTGATTCCGTCAGCACCCACGTGGTCCTGGATGACTCTGAGCCACTCCGGGTGATGAAACCAGCTATCCATGATCCCCATCGCCTCGTACTCCTGACGAGGAATCAGACCGGACTCGCCCTCGGTGGCACGGGCGGCGAGGGCATCCCACTCGTTCCAGACAAGGTAGTGAAGCACATCGTTCACCTCGTCCACAGTGAGCTCACGATTCATCGACGTGTCATCGAGGTCGAGCACCGCCGAGCCCTGGCGGGCGACCATAACCTCGTGACCTTCTCGCCCGCGCGGAACCTCGCCCTGAAACTTGTTGAGCAACAACTGGATCTGTGCCAACTGTTCGGCCGTCATGGCTGGGGCGCTGTCCGTCGTCGGCGTATCATCCACCGGCGCACCCGTTTCGACGCTCACTGTGCCCGTCGGGCGAGAGGTGAGGTCCATGCGCACTCGGACGCCGTCCGCCGGGATAATTTCGCCGCGAGCGGTACGGACGCCCTTGTCGAAGGCGACCGACATGATGCACGGAATGCCGTATTCGCGGCTGAGGATTCCAAGGTGGCTCTCCGGTGCGCCTTGCAGGGTAATCACACCACGCACCCCGGCGTTCAATGCCATGGACAGGAACGTCGTGGTTCCGCCGCGTGCGATCACAATCACATCGCTGACGTCCTCCCCGCTCTCGACGAAGGAGATAACATCTTCAGGTGTGTCCAGCCACTGTGCGCGGCCCTCAACCGCGTCCGGGCTTACATAGACATTGAGTCCGGTGCCGACAGGCTCGAAAGCGCCCGGCGTCGCGCAGACTGTCTGCTCGGGAATGGTCATGGTTCCTCCGATGGTCGTACCCAGATGGAGATAGCGGAAGTAAGTCAAGATCTTTGGTCAAGCGGGCAGGAGATCGAGAGCATCCAGATCGATTGCCATGCGCGCTCCGAATGCGATCAGGCGGCGGTACATTGCCTCCATACGCGCGTTGGTTTTGACACTTGCGATGGGCGGCACCAGCATCAGGAGCACGGCGAACGCCGCCTGCCGATATGCCTGCCAGGCTTCGGCAACGTCCCAGTCCACGCCATGCTCGGCCAGCTCGTCGACGTGACGGGCAATTTCGTCCCGTTCGACAGCGCGCCGGCGCTCCGGTTCAAGTGAGGTACCGAGCAGGTAGGCCACGTCGAACATCGCGGGACCCCAGCCGATGGTTTGCCAATCGAGCACGACGATCTCGTTCTGCCCGAAGAGCATGTTGTCGACGCGAAAATCGTGGTGGACAAGCGAACACGGTCCATTCAGGCCGGACGCCCATTCCCCAGCGTGACTCACGAATCGGTCGACACAGGCTCGTTCGTCGCTGGTCAGGCCGCTCCCGATTGTCGAGCGAGCCGACCACCACGAGCGCTGCATCCGCTCGACGATGGCCGGGATCGGTACGCCGAGGCGCCGGTGCAGCCAGTCCAGGTTGGCGGTGTCCGCATTCTGCCAGAATGGCGCTTGCAACAGCACCAGCTGATGCCGCGCCCGGCGCAGCAGCGGTAGCGCCAGCTCGGCGAACTGGTCGCCGGGCTGGTAGTCCTCGGACAGGTCTTCCAGCAGCACGGTGCTCGGAATGCCGTCGTCGAGTTCGACACCGAAGAGCCGCGGCGCCCGAACCGCAGTGCGTGGCGCCAACTCAACATAGAACTTGGCCTCGCGTTCGTAGGCGCCGAGCGAAGCAGCCGTCGCCGCGGCAGCCGGGTCTGCGGATGGTTTCTTGATGACGAGTGAGCGAGGACCGGCGGATTCTTCCGACCAAGTTAGCTGGATTCGGAAGGTATCGGCCATGGCGCCGATCCCGATAGGTGCCTTCTCCATGCCGATCAATTCGGCACTCGGCACCGCCATCCCAGCACTTTGCAGCGCGTGCACCATACGGTCCGCCTCGGCGCTTTCGGCTGCAGCGGGAGTAATACGGTTTCCTGTCAAAGGCGGTCTAACCATATTCGTTTCCAATCATCAGTTCAAGGAAGGGTAGGGCCTGACTCAGGATGGAACGGACCGTGTGACGAGGACATCGAGTGCCTCAATCCGGTCGCCGTCCACCAACAACGGATTGATCTCGACCGACTCGACCGATGGCCCGAGTGCTAGCGCCAACTCCGACAGCCGGAGTACCACGTCGACAAGACCGTCGATGTCTGCGGGCTTGCTTCCCCGGAATCCGGTCAGCAATTTGTAGCCGCGCAGTTCTTCGAACATCGATCGAACTTCGTCCGGTCCGACCGGCAGCACCCGTAGGGCGCTGTCGTCGAGCAGTTCCACCAATGCGCCACCGACCGCAACGGCTAGGACGGGACCCCAGTCGGGATCGTGTGTCACTCCCACGAGAAGTTCCACGCCGCCCGTTCGCATGGGGCTGACGAGCACACCGTCGAGTTCGACACCTGCCGCCTGAGCCCGAGCGGCCAGACGCTCGTATGCCGCAGCGACCGCTGTCGTACCGGAGACGCCGAGTTCGACGCCTCCGAGTTCGGTCTTGTGGGCTACCTGCGCTGAGCACATCTTGAGCGCCACCGGTTCACCCAATCGGACCGCGGCGGCAACGGCGTCGTCAGTGCTGGTTGCGAGTGTCGCTGGGACGGCAGGAATGCCGGCCCGCTCGAGCAGGTCCCGTCCGGCCAGTTCGCTGAGCGGCCCACTGCCCGGCAGGGTGATATCGCCGTGCGACGCCGAAGACGCCGCAGGCCGGCCCGGCCGGGTCCGTAGCCAGTCCGACCAACGCCCGAGTCCGGCGGCGGCAAGAGCAAAGCGCTCGACGCTCGGCAGCACGATGTCCACTCCGGACGCTGACTTGACCTCGCGCACATGATCGTTCTGAATCTGATCGATCTGCGGGAAGATCACGCCGGGGACGCCGGTGGCCCTGATTGCCGCGCCGACGGCATGAAAGGTGTCGTCGCGTTGCGGTTCGCCAGGCGTCGGTAGCGAGGTGACTGCGCCGATCAGCCCGATCGTGGGCTCGGCGGCCAGCGACTCGAACGCGCTGCGCCACACCTCGGGCCGGGTCGCGGCCGATCCGGTGACGTCGAGCGGGTTCTGGGGGTGGCCATATGCTGGCAGTACCTGCGCAAGTTGGTCCTTGGTCGCCGACGAGAGCGGCGGCAACCGGAGTCCAACGTCCTGACCGCGGTCGGCGATGAGGTCGCAAGCGCCACCGGAGACCGACATGACTCCGACGCCGCTGGCACGCAACGGTCCGGTACCAGCGCAGAGCATTCCCGTGCAGATCAGGTCCTCGACCGAGCGCACTCGGATCACACCGTCCTGCCGCAATACCGCGTCGATCACCCGATCGTCGCCGACAAGTGCACCGGTGTGTGCTTGAGCAGTCTGTGCGGCGAGTTCGCTCGACCCGGCCTTGAGGATGATGAGTGCTTTTCCCAGCTCGGCTGCGCGCCGGGCGGCAGCACGGAAGACCGCGGGCTTGCGGATCGTCTCAGCGAAGATGCCGATAGCGCGGGTGTGCTCGTCCTCCACGAGGTAGCGCACTACATCTGCAACCGTAACCATCGCCTCGTTACCGGTAGTCACGACGAAGCTGAATCGGACGTCTTGCCGGCCGGCGTAGCCGACCATCGACGATCCCACTGCGCCGCTCTGGGAAACCAGAGCGAAGGCGCCCGGCTCGACCGGCATGTCCAAACCCAGAGCGCACGGAGCCACGCCGTCCCAGAGATTCGCAAACCCGAGGTGATTGGGCCCGAGCAGCACAACCCCGAGTTCCTCGGCGAGCGCGACAAGCTCCTCTTGCCGTTGTAAGCCTTCGGATCCCTCCTCCGCCCAGCCCTGGCCGAGCACGGCAGCCGCCTTCACACCACCGGCAGCGGCATCTATCAGCGCTTCGCCGGTCGCATGCTGCGGTGTCATGAGGAACGCGCAGTCGATACCGCCGTCGATGTCACCGCACGTCGGCACCGTGTGGACGCCGTGAACCTGCCGACTGCGCGGGTTGACCAGGATCAGCTGCTTGGCCGCTGCGACCCTGTGGTGCTGTGCGAATGCTCGACGAGAAAACAGGTTCTTGTCGCTCGCGCCGACCAAGGCAATCCGCTCGGGCCGTAGCAACCGGTCAAGCGCCTCACGGTCGAGCGGTGTGTTTGCGAGCGTCTGATTGCCCATGAATGTGGTCTCCTTCAAACGGACCGGCTGACGCCGTGTCGCGCAACGTTGCTGAATAGATGTAGGACCGGCTGCGACGGTCTGCGAACTCAGAGGTGCCCGCGCCGTCGACGCCGTCCCAGGCCCCGCCCGCCCACTGGTTTCGCCGATCAATCGCGTGACCTGCGTGGTTGCGTCGCGTCTACCGGGAGACACTGGTCAAACCAATAGGACGGAACGCACGACTTCGCCTGCTGTCTGCCGGGCCACGACGTCGTTGATCCGTTCGAGGTCCACGACTTCGGAGACCATGCGACTGAGGTCGAGTCGCCCGGCCCTCCACAGGGCGATGAGTCGCGGAAGTTCGCGGCGCATATCCGAAGAACCGTAAAAGGACCCGATGAGTTGCTTCCCGTCGTGGAACAGCTCCTGTGCACTGAACTGCACCATGTCGTCGGGCTTGCCGGCGCCGACGACGACGACGCGACCGCCGCGTCGAGCTGCTTGCCACCCGTCGCGAATGGTCGATGACCGCGCGACGGCGTCGATCACTACGTCGAATCCGGGCGCGTCCACCAAACTCTCCCTCGGATCCGAACCGGGTGGCAGGGCCGCAGTCGCACCGAACTCCAGCGCCGCTCGGCGACGAGGATCTTGTGGGTCCACCGCAACGATGTCGGCCGCACCGGCGATGACAGCGCCTTGGATAGCGCTCAACCCCACCGCGCCGCAACCAATGACCAGCACCGACTCTCCGGCTCGCACCCGCGCCGAGTTCAGTGCTGCACCGCATCCGGTGGGTACGGCGCATCCCAATAATGCGGCGTACTCGAAGGGGATGTCGTCTGGAAGCGGCAGCACTCCGGTGGCCGGGACGACGGTCTCCTCCGCGAAGGTTGCGGTGCCCATTCCGGCTTGGACTGGCACTCCGCTGACCGAGAGACTTCCCTCGTCGCCTCGCTCACTAGAGCGGCGACGATTGGAGCAGATGTAGGTTTCCCCTCGCACGCAGTGGTAGCAACGACCACATGGCGGTACCCAGGTGACGAGCACTCGGTCACCGGGGATGAGGCCGGTTACGCCCGGCCCGAGTTCGGTGATCTCGCCGGCGCCTTCGTGGCCGAGGACGACCGGTGTCGACTGCCCGAAAGCACCTTTCGACAACGCGATATCGGTCTGGCACACACCGGCCGCGCGGATGCGCACCACCACTTCACCCGGCCCAGGTGCCGGGCGGCAGACGTTGTCGTGGATGGTAAAAGGCTCGCCCGGGTTCCAGATGACTACAGCACGCACTGCGGCTCCTCTTTCGATGGGATCGAATCACTTGGGTCGCCAAGAACGGCTTTGACCTCGACGTACTCCTCGAGGCCGAACGGCCCCAATTCACGGCCGAGCCCGGACGCCTTGTAACCGCCGAACGGCGAGATCGGCAGGGCCGGTGTCCGCACCCCGTTCACGCGCACCTGCCCGGCGTGGATTCGGCGCGCTAGGTCCGCGGCTCGGGCGGGGTTCCCCGACCACACCTCGGCGGACAGACCGTACGGGGTGTCGTTGGCGAGCCTGACCGCATCGTCTTCACCCTCGTGCCCGAGAACGACGAGGACGGGACCGAAGATCTCTTCCTGTACGACCGGGTCGTCTGGTTCGACGTCGGTGATGATCGCCGGGCGAACGAAGTAGCCGCGATTGACCCCGTCCACCGCACCACCGCCTGCAACGCGTGCACCGCGCGCGCGTGCACCTTCCACATAGCTCAAGACTTTCTCGCGCTGCAGAGCGGACGCCAGCGGGCCCATCGTGGAGTTCTCGTCGAGCGGGTCCCCGAGTACGTACGCCGCGGCCGCCGACGCGGCGATAGAAACAGCTTCCTCACGTCGAGCCTCCGGAACGATGAGGCGGGTGGGGGCGTTGCACTTCTGGCCGGCGTTGGTGAAACAGTTGCGCACGGTGGCACGCACAGCTGCCTCGACGTCCGCGTCGTCAAGGACCACAGCGGGCGACTTTCCTCCGAGCTCCAACGTCGCGCGAACGACTCGCTCACCGGCGACCGCACCGATGTGGCGACCAACTGCCAGTGAGCCGGTGAACGAGACGAGGTCGTACTGGCCGGATTGAACCAACGCCTCCCCCGTCGTCGCCCCTCTACCGGTCAGCACATTGACGACGCCGGACGGCACCCCGATCCGCTCACAGAGGGCTGCGACGAACAGTCCGTTCAAGGGGGTGAGTTCGGCGGGCTTCAGCACGATAGTGCAGCCTGCCGCGAGCGCCGGCGCCAGCTTGGCGACGATCTGGTGCACAGGGAAATTCCACGGTGTGATGCCGAGTACCACCCCGACTGGTTCGCGGATGACCGTAGTTCCGGATGCGTCGCGGGCTTCCCATGGGAAGTTCCGGGCGATATCTGCGGTGCTACGCAGCACGCGCTCGGGCAGGTCGGCCTGACCGGCGCGGGACTCCTTGATGGGCATGCCGATCTCACGGGAGGCAAGAACCGCCAACTCCTCACCGTGCTCACGGAACGCGTCGGCAAGTCGGTCGAGAACGTCGGCTCGCTGGCCCGGTGCCGTCGCCGACCATTTCGGTAGCGCGGCCCGGGCGGCGGCGAAAGCTGCCTCCACCTCGGCTGGGGAGGCGTCCACGATGGAACCGATTACCTCCTCCGAGGCCGGGTTCAGCACCGGCAACCGTTCCAGGTCGGGGGATGAAATCCATTCACCAGCGATATACACCGAATTCGGTGGGAAGGGCATCGTGTCGGAGCCCGGCATGGTCGTGGACATCGTTATGCCTTTCCGACGCGGACCGGCAGTTGGGTCCAACCTCGGAAGATGTTGTGCTGCACTCGCGTAGGCTCACCCATCACCTCGAATCGGATCCCGCGGCGCAGTACCTCGCCGAAGAAGGTGCGGATCTCTGCGCGGGCCAGGTGTGCGCCGAGGCAGAAGTGGATACCCCAGCCGAAGGTCAGGTGCTCGTTGGGAGTTCGATCGATACGGAACTCATGTGGCGCCTCGAATACCTCGGGGTCACGGTTGGCCGCGGAGAACCACAACACCACTTTGTCGCCCGCCGCGATGTCCTTGTCACCGATCCGAAGTGGCTCGAGCGCGGTACGCCGCATTGCTGCGACGGGGGTGACCCACCGGAGGATCTCTTCGACCGCCGAAGGGAGGAGGCTCTGATCGGCGACCAGGCGTTGCCAGGTTTCCGGGTGCCGGTGCAACAGCATGGTGCCGCCGGAGACTGCATGTCGGGCCGTCTCGTTTCCCGCGGCGACCAGCAGGATGTAGTAGGCCGCGAGTTCTTCCCAAGTAAGCGGCCGACCATCCTTCTTGCCGTTGGCCAGGACGCTGATCAGGTCGGTTGTGGGCTCACGTCGACGCAACTCGGTCAGTTTCTCGAAGTACGCCATCACCTCGTCGCGAGCCGAGGCCAGTGCCGCTTGATCGACCTCGTCGGCTGGGTCGGAGCTGGTGAGCCGATTGGTCCAGTCGACCATTCTCGGCGCATCGGCTGCGGGCACGCCGAGGACTCGGGAGAGCACAAGCATCGGCAGCTTCGCGGAGACCGTGTGCACCATGTCGAATTCGCCTGCTCGGCTCGCGACGTCGTCGAGCAGATACTTCACCGCTTCGTCGATCGCGTCCTGCCACTGTTGGACGCGGAGGGCACGCAGGTGTGGGACCGCAATTTTTCGGAGCTGGGCATGTTCCGGATCGTCCATGTTGTGCAGGCTGGCGAGTTTGCCTTCGACCTTCCGGTCGAGGATCTGCGTGCCTCCCGCGGAGGACAGCCTGATGTTGTCGGACGCGGCCGACTTCACGTCGGCGTACTTCGTCAGGGCCCAGAATCCGGGGCCGAGAGGGGACGGTGCGTTCCAATGCACCGGATCGTGCGCCCGCAATTCGTCGAAGACCGGCATCTCGCGGTCCTGGCCGAATATTGAGATGTCCATCAAGTCCGCGCGAGATGCCGCCTCGGTTGCCGCCACTTTGTCCACTTCCCGTCTGTTTTCTACGTCTCTCTTCCCCAGACGCTATGATCTCTGTTACGTTTCTGTCAACCATTGAAAATGGCATGACCAAAGGATCTGACGTGCCGCTTGCTCATAAGTCGAATGCATTGGGGGACGCCGCCCCGCTGACCGCGGCGATCTATCCGTTCGATCACCCGCACCGTGCTCGTCCGCGGGCATTGACGGATCTGCTCGGTGGCAAAGGGGCCGGCCTGGCGGAGATGATCTCGACACTCGGGATCAACGTCCCGCCGGGCTTTACCATCTCGGTTCCGCTCTGCCAGCGATATCGGAGGGAGGGCTGGCCCGAGGGGTTGGACGAGGCCATCACCCTGCACACCAGCCGGCTGGGTGACCGGATGGGCCGCCGGTTCGGTGACCACAACGATCCGCTGCTCGTCGCGGTTCGGAGCGGAGCCCCGGTTTCCATGCCGGGGATGCTCGACACGGTGCTCAATCTCGGACTCAACGAGTACACCGTCGAAGGGTTGGCCAAGGTCTCCGGTGATGAGAAGTTCGCCTGGGACAGCTACCGACGGTTCTTGCACATGTATGCCACCACCGTCATGGGCGTGCACTGCGACGAGTTGTACGTCGGCCACAGCGGCGACACCACGGAGTCTTTACGCGAGCATGTCGTTTTGCTGCGTGAACGCATCCGTCAGGTAGCCGGCCGGGACGTCCCGGCCGAGCCGACGGTGCAATTGCGTGAAGCGGTCGAGGCGGTCTTCCGCTCGTGGGATAGCCAGCGGGCCCGAACCTACCGCGCAAAAGAAGGCATCGACGAGTCGATGGGCACCGCGGTCAACGTACAAGCAATGGTGTTCGGCAATCGAGGGCTCAACTCGGGAACCGGTGTCGTCTTCACCCGGGACCCGTCGACCGGGGAGGCAGTCCTCTACGGCGACTACCTCCCGATGGCTCAAGGCGAGGACGTGGTCGCGGGCACTGCACATACCTTGCCTATCGCCGACCTAGAACAGTTGCACCCCGCGATCTATACCGAATTGCAGGAGACCCTGCGCCGCCTGGAGGTGCACTACCGCGACGTGTGCGATGTCGAGTTCACCATTGAAAACGGTCGACTGTGGTTGCTGCAGACCCGTGCCGGCAAACGGAGCGCGGTCGCCGCCGTACGAATTGCGGTCGACCTCGTGAACGACCCGGATATCCGGCTGACTCCCACCGAGGCAGTCAGCCGTGTACCTGCCGCCGTTCGTCAGCGGGCACGCGACGAGGCCCTTGCCCACGTCGGAGCGGATGACGCCGCCCACGATCTCGTTACAACAGGACTCGGAGCGTCTCCCGGCCGGGCGGTCGGCCGCGTCGTACTGACCAGCGATGAGGCCGCGGACGCCGACGATGACGTCATTCTCGTCCGTCCCGAAACCAAGCCCGAGGACGTCGCGGGCATGGCCGCATCCGTGGGTCTGCTCACCACCAAGGGCGGCCTGGTGAGCCATGCCGCCGTCGTCGCACGCGGCTGGAACATCCCGGCAGTCGTGGGCGCGCAAGACCTGACCTGCAGCGCGAACGGCATCCACGCCCCTTCCGGGCTGCTGATTCGCGTGGGAGATGTCATCACCATCGACGGCACCACGGGCCAGGTTTGGCGTGGTGCCGTAACGACGCCGACGGACGAAATCGTCATCCGCGCAATAGAACACGAACTTCCTCAACTCCCCGCCCTTGAGGAATGGGCACGACAGTACGCGCACGAAGGAGAAGAACAGTGAAAGTTGTAGTCGACCGCGCCAAGTGCACCGCCCTGGGAAACTGCGAAGCGATTGCCCCCACCTACTTCGAAGTCGGAGACGAGGGGGATCTCCTTCTTCTGCGCGAGGACGTCCCCGAGGACGAGCGCGAGTTGGTGGAGAAGGCGGTCGCGGCCTGCCCAACCGCCGCACTCATCCTCGAGCAGGATTGAACGATGGCACCGGAACATATCGTCGTTGTCGGCGGTTCGCTGGCTGGCCTGCGTGCACTGGAGACTGCCCGCCGCGCCGGATACGCTGGCCGACTCACCCTGATCGGGGCGGAAACGCATCTGCCCTACGATCGTCCACCGCTGTCGAAGGAGTACATCGACAGCGATCAGGACTCCCATATCACCCATTTCACTGGCGTAGAAGAACTGGCCGACGGACTCGGAGTGAGCCTGATGCTCGGCCAACCAGCCACCTCACTCGATCTTGCCAACGGCATCGTACATGTCGGGGACCGCACGGTGCCGTACGACGCGGCCCTGATCGCGACCGGCGCCATCGCGCGCACCATACCCGCTGCCGCCCACCTCGACGGGGTGGTCACATTACGCACAATCGACGACGCGCGAATCGTGCGTTCGGCTCTGGACCAGGGCGCACGAGTGGTCATAGTCGGCGCCGGATTCATCGGCGCCGAGGTTGCCGCCGCCGTTCGTAAGCGGGGTCGCTCAGTCACCGTCGTGGAGGCGCTCCCTATACCGCTCGTCCGCGCGGTCGGCGAGACCGCCGGACGGTGGCTCAGCGCACTGCATGAACGCAACGGAACTGAGCTGATCTGCGGTGTCGCGGTCGAGTCGATCTCCGGCGATCACCGCGTCGAAGGGGTCCGTCTGGCGAATGGACGACATCTCCCCGCCGACCTCGTAGTGGTCGGAATCGGGGCCACACCTGCCACCGACTGGCTGACGGGTTCGGGACTAACCCTCGACAACGGCATCGTCTGCGATGCAACGATGCACGCGGGGGGCAATGTGTGGGCCGCCGGGGATGTTGCGCGATGGTACAGCCAGGATTTCGACACACCACTTAGGATCGAACACTGGACAAACGCCGCAGAACAGGGGGCGCACGCCATGCGTAACCTGCTCGATCCCAGCAACGCAACGCCCTACCGCCACATTCCCTACTTCTGGTCCGATTGGTATGGCAACCGCATTCAACTCGCTGGTCGGCCTATCGGCGAACCAACAGTCGTTACCGGAGACACTGCCACAGACGTGTTCACTGCCCTCTACCGAGACGGCCACCGTTTGATCGGCGCGCTCACCCTCAACCGTCGCAGCGACATCATGAAATACCGGGCCCTCATTGCCCGTGCCGCGACATGGGAGGACGGATTGAAGCTGGCCCAAACACGCAACAATTCACTGACGACGAATTCCAAATGACCCAACCAGTGCTATTAGCGTCGTTGTCCCGGATATTACGTTTGCAGGCAGTGTCCAAGTAATCACAAGTCTCTAGCTGCACCAGCTGCACCGAAGTAGACCGGATATGGTTGGACCAGTCGATATTGAACCCGATTGGAGCACCGTGGACGTGGAACATGACACGCAGCGACACACCCCATTCGGCCCTGTGCGGGTACCTACAGCCGCGCAGCTCTTCGCCGAGCATCTGCGTACGAAAATCTTCAACGGGGAATACAAGTCCGGCGATCACCTACCGCCCGAACGAGTCCTCGTCGAGCAGGGTGGACTCACCCGTGCGGCGGTTCGCGACGCCCTCGCCATCCTGAAACAACAAGGACTGATCGTCACCTTAACCGGACGTCACGGCGGCTCCGTTGTGTCTCGCCCAACGCAGCAAGACCTGATTACATCGCTCGATGTCTTTCTCCAGGCGCAGGGTTGGGGACCGGAGACTCCCACGCTGACTGAGTCCCGCGAAATCATCGAGCCGTCATGCGCCGCTCTGGCGGCACAGCGGCGGACCACGGCCGAACTCGATGCGATTCACCTCTTCCAGGATCGCCAGGCACACTCGCTCGACAACATCCCCGAGTATCTCTCAGCAAGTCAGGCTTGGCACGTCGCAGTGAGTGATGCAAGTCACAACACACTATTGGCAGCGTTCATGCACGCCACTGCCGAGGTACTAATGGCGGCAACCAATAGTGCACGCTTCAGTTCGCACGAGTCCCGTCTCTGCTCGCTAACGGCTCACCGCGAGATCACGGAAGCGATCGCCGACCGCAATTCGGGCCGTGCGCGCGAACTGATGACACAGCACATCCGAGGGAGCGAAGATCAGAACTGACCGAGCTTGATGCAGTGTTTTGTGTATGGCTCTCGCGAGTTGCCGGACTCTATGTAGGTCGACTTGATCCGGTTTGGGGGGGCGGATCTCGCCACTGGGTACCGCCGCCGAATTGAGCCCCCCCGGACGGTCCGGCCGCGGGGGATGTGGTCCGCGTACGAAACCGAGGCGTTCCCGCTGGAGGGCGTTTCCCTCGCCTCCCTGCTGATGAGGAGCTCCTACCGGTTCACCCTCGACCACAAAGAGGTCGATTCCATCGAAAAGTCAACAGGAGACGACCGCGCCTGTCTCCCGCTGACACCTGCCGTCAACCAGAAGGAGCACGTATGACCGACGGATTCCACGACGCCCTGGTAACGCAGGCCACCTCGGAGATGCCGGAGAGATTTTTCGACCGGTTCATGTTCAATCTCCACCCGGACAGCGGCACCACACCGTCGGTAATCCTCGGCGCCGGTGTCTACCCGCCCCGCAACGTCGTGGACGGTTTCGTCGTCCTCACCACGGAGTCCGAGCAGCGCAATCTCCGCTACTCCACCGAACACTCCGAGACCGACGCCGCCTCCGTCGGACCGTTGAAGTGGGAGACGGTCGACGACAATTCCACCTGGCGAATCCAGCTGGGCGAGAACAAGACCGGCCTCACACTGGATTTGCTCTGGCACGCCCGCGCACCCTATTGGCTCGGGTCGGTGGATGTGGAGAACACCGACGGAAACGTCACCTCATTCGACCATCTGTTCCACCCCGGCCGGTACGAGGGCACACTCACCCTCGACGGAACCACCACCGACGTCGCGGGCTGGTACGGACTGCGGGACCGTTCCCGCGGGGTTCGCACCATGTCCGGGGCCAGGGTCTGCACATCTGGTACCAGGCGCAGTTCCCGGACCGCACGTTCGGATTCCTGCTCGTCGAGGATCGTGACGGCGGGCGAATCCTGTTGGAGGGTGCCGTCATGCATGACGACGGCCGACTCGACGACATCACCGACGTCCGGCACGACTTGGTGTTCACCGCGGGCAACGACCTCGCCAGTGGCGCGGTGGAGGTCGTGACTGCCGGCGGTAGGACTTACCGCATCGATTCGGACGCCTCGGCCGGCGGTGGCTACATGGCGGGCGGCGGTTACGGCGGGCATCACGGCAAGGTTCGTGGCCGCGACCACGAAGAGTTAGACGTCTACCCGCTCGACGGGACCGTGGGTCCGAAGACTCTCGACTCGGCCCTGACCGACCGTTGCTGCGAGTTCGAGTGGAACGGGCAGACCGGCTACGGGATCTTCGAATTCGCGCTCTCACGCTCGTCGTCCTACACATACTGTCCTATCCTGGCTGGCTGACCCAGCACGTCCAGAGACGGAGAGCGCGTCGGCGGTACCTGTCGGCGCGCTCACGCCTTAGCCGCGTTTGTCGACCAAGTGGCCGGAAACCGGCCTGCGGTGTCAGATTCAGAAGACGACTGCACCGCTAGCTGGCACTTTGCGACTGCTGCAGTTGACTTCTGACGATCCCGGTTCAGGACTGGGGTGCACAGTCCGCGGCAAGCGAGTGCGACGGATCGAGCAGAGCCGCAGGAATCGTTTATTCCGCCGTCGAGGGGGGATCGGTCGGTTTACCGTTTCCTCGGGCTCGGGCTCGGGCTCGGGCTCGGGCTCGGGAACATGGGGCTTGGGTATGGCCAACGCGCGCGCCGAGGAACTGGCCCGCATGACCGCTCTGGACACCGGCGATGCGCTGCACACCCAGGCGCGCCCCGAGATCGCCACCCTGGCGAACCTGTTCCGGTACTTCGCCGGCGTCGCCGGCGAGATCAAGAGCAAGTCCTGCCCGCCGGTGACGACCAGCTCCAGTGCTCGAGGCCGTCGGAGTTAGCCAGTAATCAAGGGCAGCCTCGATACAGGCGCCGCCGCCTTTGCATGCTTCCGCCTGTTCCAGGTCAGGCCCAGACGGTGTCGATGTCGACGCCCTCGCGGGCAGGCGGGGTGGGTGCGCCGGCCGGGGTGCGGGAGAACCGCGGCGCCGGGGCGTGCTGCGTGACGCCGTCGAGATCGACCAGCGACCCGCGCGCGGCGATGTGCTCGTTGGACGGCGCCTCCGCGAACGTCAGCACGGGCGACACGCAGGCATCGGTGCCGAGGAAGATCGCCGCCCACTCGTCGCGGGTCTTCGACAGGAACTTCTCCGCGAACACCTTCTTCATCTGCGGCCACGCCGAGACGTCCATCTGCTGCGGCAGTTCGGCGGGGTCGAGTTCGAGGCCCTGCAGCAGCAGAGCGTAGAACTGCGGCTCGATCGATCCGACGGCCATGTACTTGCCGTCGGACGTCTCGTAGGTGTCGTAGAACGGCGCACCGGTGTCGAGCAGGTTGACACCCCGCTCGTCGGACCACACGCCGCGTCCACGGAACGCCCACATCATGTGTGACAGGGCCAGCGCGCCGTCGACCATCGCCGCATCCACGACCTGCCCCTTCCCGGACGTCTGGCGTTCCACCAGCGCCGACAGGATCCCGAAGATCAGGAACATCGAGCCGCCGCCGAAGTCGCCGACCATGTTCAGCGGCGGCACGGGACGCTCACCCTTGCGGCCGATGGCGTGCAGGACACCGGTCAGCGAGATGTAGTTGATGTCGTGGCCGGCGGCGCCGGCCAGCGGGCCCTCCTGTCCCCAGCCCGTCATCCGTCCGTACACCAGGCGCTCGTTGCGCTCCAGGCACACGTCGGGGCCGAGACCCATGCGCTCGGTGACACCGGGGCGGAAGCCCTCGATCACGACGTCGGCGCGCTCGATCAGACCGAGAACCTTCTCCACCTGCTCGGGGTCCTTCAGATTGGCCTCGACGACGCGACGACCCCGCTGGATCTGGTCGTACGGGCCGTCCGGCGGAATCACTCCGGGACGCTGGACGCACACCACGTCGGCGCCGAGATCGGCCAGGAGCGCGGCGGCGTGCGGGCCCGGGCCCAGGCCTGCGAATTCGACGACGCGAATGCCCGCGAGGGGGCCCTTCTTCTCTGTAACTGGAGCAGACACTCAAGTTCCTCCCGACGGACGACGTATCCCGCCGACATTAATCTGAGGTGAAGAGCGGGCCGCTGGCTCGGCAGATCAACCCTGGTGTGTTGTCTCAACCCTGGTGTGTTGTCCAAATTCTCATCCCACTCGAACTGAGGCCACCAACAGGAACGAGCACACGCCCCTGTCGCCCACCCTGTGAGGGATGCGCCGTCGGACCTCCGCCTACTGTGTCTTGAACTCCCTGGGGCAGGCCTCAGTCTAGATCGGCGAATGACGGAGCTCGTTTGCAGACGCCCGCTGTGACGGCCTCGACCTGATTAGGTTTTCCGTAAAGTTCGGTCTGCAAGTCCGTTTCCAGCATGAGTGCCGCGGCGGCGTCGGCGCCGGACCAGGTCTCGTCGTACAGGCGCTTGGCCGCGCGGACCGCGTCGGGGGACTTCTGGGTAATCTCGTTTGCCAATCTCAACGCCGATGCGAGCGGATCTTCCGCCGTGCGAGTGACCAGACCAAGCGCATCGGCCTCATCGCCGGAGAGGATGCGGCCGGTGAAAGTAAGTTCCTTGGCGACGTCGATGCCGACCAACCTGGGTAGCGACTGTGTGATCGCCATGTCCGGCACGAGCCCCCACTTGACCTCCATGATGGAGAGTTTCGCGTCGGGCGCGGCGATACGGATGTCGGCGCCGAGTGCGATCTGCATGCCTCCTCCGAAGCAGTTGCCGGTGATGGCGGCGATCACCGGCGCAGGGACGCGCGACCAGTCATGAGCTGCGCGCTGGGCGAAATTGGCCTTACGACCGTGTTCTCGGACGAGTAGCACATCGATACCCGTTGGACCAGCCAGAAAGCTCGGAACGTCCAGACCCGCGCAGAAACTCTTACCCTCCCCATGGAGCACGACTGCTCGAACACGTCGGTTGGCAGCCAACTCGTCGGCAGCCTCCAGCAATCCTTCGAACATTGCATGATCCAACGCGTTGTGCTTGTCGCTGCGGACCATGGTGACCGTCGCGACACCGTTATCCCCTACTCGGACACGCACCCTGTCTTCGCCCATGGGGGAAATCTAGCCGTCCTACCACGTTACATCCCCCACCGGGCGAAAGATCCCTGGACGGTATTCCAATAACTATTTCTACAGAAACACTCGGGTAGTCGGTCGACGACGTGCCCATCTCGTCGGCATGCAGCGTAAGCCGGACAAGCCTTAAGCTGGGCGACCCTACGATCACTCGCAGAGTCAGTCGCCGCCTTGTGCAGGCTCATGGGTCATCGTCCCGAACCCTCGCACGCGCAACCTCAACACGAATTGGAAGCCGACCGCCCCCAGTCCGACCACGCCATGATGGAAGCTCGAGAAGACCGCACCCCCCGCTGGGCATGGAATCGGCGCTGAGTGGAGTCTGGTCCTGAGCCGCCTCGGGCGCGGCCTGAGACAATCTTGACGTGCCGTCGTCAAGGGGTAGATTTCTGTGGTCCGCATTCGTCCGAGTTCTTCGACGACACCGGCGTATTCGCGAATTCGCAGAGGCGGGCTTGTTAGATGGCCTGGACGGAACAGAACGATCTACCCGGATCCGGGTACTGCAACATCTCGCCGACCGAGGGATCAGTACCGATAGCCTGGCGTCCGCAACTCGTGAAGGCCAGTTAGGTCACCAATTGCTCGACGTGACCCTTTCGCCCCACGGCGCCATATACTCGTTGGAGCAGATTTCACAATCGACCAATATATCGCCGGAAGACGTGGAAAGATGGTTTAGGTCGATGGGTCGCGGCGTGTCTGCAAGTACTTCGGTAGATTATAACGATGACGACCTGCGCCTTGCGCAACTACTCAACGAGTATCGCGCTTTGGGTATCGCAGACGCTGGGTTGTTCGCGTTCGCCCGGATCGTGGGCAGAAATACCTCGACTTTAGCCGACGCGAGCAAGTCATTGATACAGAACAATCTGGACACCAACCGCGATCGACCAGAAATCGCTTTACAATTTGCGCGTGAGTTGCAACGGTTCGCCGAATTTCAATCCCAACTTCTCCACGGGGCGGTCGCCACTCGCCTTAGACAGCAAATCAGTCAACAAATTCGTGCAGACATAACTACTGAACACACGTCTGAATCACATGTCATTGCAGCGTGTTTCGCTGATATGGTCGGATTCACCGTTTTAGGCGAACAGTTGACGCCGACCGAACTGGGCGACTTGGCTGATCGACTTGACACCCTAACTACCGATTTGGTCGAGCCGCCGGTCCAGTTCGTCAAAACAGTGGGCGACGCGGTGATGTTACTCTCGCCCGATCCAACCCGTCTGGCTGCGGTTGTGCTCAAAATTGTTACCGCCGCCCAACAGGAGGGCCTTCCGCCCATACATGCCGGCATTGCGTGGGGTACCGCTGTCCGCAGTGCTGGCGATTGGATTGGCCAGCCGCTGAATCGGGCCAGCAGGATCGCAACAATAGCCGAGCCTCTTGAGGTGCTTGTAGACAGTGAGGCCATGCGCCGAATTGACAGTGCTGAAATAACCATTGAATCGGCGGGAACATATCAACTGAAGGGATTGACCGGGGGCAGTCAGCTATATCGAATACGCGTGAAGCAGCAAAGGGTCGACCTATCCCCGGCGCAGGATCGTTGATGTGGTGGCCGCGCATTTTGGGTGTTGGGTGAGTCAATAAGAATCGTCGGACAATCGTGAGTGGTGGCCAGATGGCGATTTGATCGTGCCGGTTCATCCTGCTGACGTGGGTTTTGGAGTTGTGCACAGCGTGTGCCCGCCGCGGAACAACCTGTCACTGACGTTACTGAGAGGATCAGCACATGCTTGCTGGTCCGAGACCCACCCCACTATCTGAGTCGGCGATGTCCGACCTGGTTCCGCGACGTCCGACGACGCGCAGAATGCGTTCGGCCTGGGGTAGTCAGCTTCTTCGTCACACCAACACGGGCGCCTGGAGTACTTCATGACCATGTATCCCCTGGCTCGCCTGCCGCTCGACAAGTACCCGTGTCAGCGCGACCTCAGCCTGGTGTTCGGGGACATTGACACCGTCGGCCATGTGAACAACGTGGCGATCGCGAGATTGTTCGAAGAGGCACGGGTCCATCTGTATCGAATGGTAGACAGCTATCTTTCCGAGAAACGCCCGATGAGGATGGTGCTGGCACACGTCGAAATCGACTATGCCGCGGAAGTTTCCTACCCCGGCGAGGTGCAGCTCGGAATCGGCGTCCATGAGATCGGCAGAACCTCGGTACGGCAAGGAGCTGCTCTCTTCCAGGGGGACCGCTGTGTGGCCGTGTCGCGGTCTGTCGACGTGAATACCATCGAGGGTCAAGCCGGCGCAGCCGGGTTGAGTGAGGATTACCGGCTCGCGTTGCACAAGTGCCTGCTGCCCCAGATCCAACTTTGAGAGCCCACGGTCCTGTGTGGCGGTGTCATGAAGAAACACGGACATCCAGCCTCGCAAGGACGCTACTTCATGCGTTCGGCCTTCCGTCAATGGCTCCGCAGACCTGCCGTCAAGTTCATCGAACGACCGCACAGTGGGTACGAGGTTGGTACGAGATCGGCCAACGTCGGCGCCAGCCGCTTGCCGCCCATTGCCAGCGCCGCCCAGCAGAAGATCAACGCCGCAACAACGTTCGGCTCGTACGTCGGCGGGCCTGCTGTCCGGGGATGTACCGCCTTCGGGATCAAAGCTACCCCCAATGCCTTGCGGGCATGGTCGCTATGCCGCCGGTCGCGGGCGCACAGCTCGTCGAGATTTTCGCCATACCCGGCTCGTCGGGTCGCGATCGCCGTGGCGACGGCCCTACGGTCAGCCATGGCCAGTTCCATCATCCGGCCCTACTCCTCGACCACCGCACCGACGTGACAGACACGCCGCTATGCGGGCATCCTGGATGAAGCCGCGCGGAGATTTGACATCAGGGTTTCTCATCGCGAGCATGGCGCTACATGGGTCATGTGGCAGGCTTCACATTACGGGTTGCCTCCAGGCGTGACCCAGATCAACGGAGATTCGTGTGAGCACTGCAGCCCCCTTGCCTGATAAATGTAAATCAGCTGGCACGGCACAAGGTTCCTACCGCGCCGACATCCGGGCGTGCACCGCGTTTCGTGAGGTGGCCGAGGCGTTGGCCGAGGGCCGCGATCTCGATGTCGTATTGCATGTTATCGCCGAGAAGCTGTGCCTATTGACCGGTGCCGACCGGTGCAGCATTCATCTGGTGGATAAGGAAACCGGGCTTCTGCATGGTCGGGCGGCGCATGCCCCGACCAACATCGACGCTCAAGTCAAACAGCTGGTCAGCGGCACGATGCAGGACAGTTTCACCCGGGAGATCCTCTCGACTCGCCGACCGGTGGCCCTATCGAACACCTTATCTGACCCGCGACCGATCAAATCCGCGATGCGCCGATGGAACGCCCAATCCGTCCTCGGTGTTCCGATGGTCCTTCACGATGAAGTCATCGGGGTCGTCTACCTCGACAGCGAAAACACCCCTGTCGAGTTCAGCGCCGCGGACCAGGAACTCGCTGTCGCGTTCGCGGACCTGGGGGCCACGGCGATCCGGCAGACACAGTTAACTACTCGACTGCGCTCGAGTCTGTCCACGGTAGCCACTCAGATCGAACAGCTGCGGCAAGCCGCCAGCCTGGAAGAGCAGTTGACCGAGATAGTGCTTCGAGGGTCGAGCCTAAGGGAGATTGGTGACACGGTCGCCCGCCTTCTGGGCAAACCGTGCGCGATCTACGACAACGCATTCCGCCGACGCGTGTTGTCCTCTCCTGCCCAGTCCGCGCAGAACTTCACCCCGAAATTGTTGGACAAG
Organism: Rhodococcus sp. NPDC019647; assembly: GCF_044389235.1. NCBI lineage: Bacteria > Bacillati > Actinomycetota > Actinomycetes > Mycobacteriales > Nocardiaceae > Rhodococcus > Rhodococcus sp. NPDC019647. The sequence continues at coordinate 132,177 of NZ_JBIRXS010000014.1, forward strand.
GATATTCGCGAGGCTCCAGCGGTCAGGGAATCGCTCGCCCAATTGAAGCCCGGAACGCCCACGGTGATCCAACCCCTCCCCTGGCTTGGATTGCATCACCGTCTCCTCCTCTGCGCCGTCATGCTCGATGGGGATTGCTGGGGCTATGTCGTTGTAGCCGAGCACGGTCGTCGATTGAGCCCGCTCGACGAGGCCGTGGTTCGCCGCGCCGCACTGAACATCGCGCTGGAAAGATCCGGTGAGCGACGCGCCGGCACCGTTCAATGGCACACAATCGAGGCATTCACGGGAAGTCTGTTACGTGGCGATGAGTCGCTCGCGGCCCTCGAGGAGCGGGCCGAGGTGTTGGGCCTGCGTCTGGACGTTCCGCGCGTCGTATGTCTGGTTGCCGCGCGGCAGAAGGACGCGCCCCTGCAAATCTCACCTCAGATGCTGGCAAAACGGCTCACCGATCGTGAATCACCCTCGGCGGTCATGGCTGCGCCATCCGGGAACGACATTGCCCTGATTCTCGAGCTTCCCGAGAGTGCCGATCACCGCCGCGGCGTCGCCTGGGCCAAAGATCGAGTCCGTGCAGCCGTCACCGGAATCGCCTCCGAGGACGCTCTGAACGTTGCCATTTCCACCGTGGCCTACGCCCCGGGTGAGGACACCCGCGCCTTTAACGAGGCCCGTCAGGTCCTGTCCTGCATGCACCACCATTTAGGCATTCCCGGCACTCAATTCCTCACAGTGGACGAACTGGGCGCCGGCCGTCTGCTCTTGTCCTCCACCGACCCGACTGATGCCTTGCGCTACGCGCATGACGCACTTGGCCCGCTCCTCGCGTCGGACAGCGCCAAAACCCGAGAGTTGTTGACCACGCTCAGCGTCTTCTTGGATGCCGGGTGGAGCGTTCGACGCGCCGCACGACTTCTGGGGGTACACGCCAACACCATCCGCTATCGCACCGCCAGGATCGAGCAGCTGACCGGCCTCGACGTCGCCACCGATGCACACGCCCAGCTGACTGCGCAGCTCGCACTCCTCATTCTGCGGATGAATGGCCTGCTCCCCCCGACATCCGCCCTACCCATGACAGATCACCCCACCGAAACCAGCGATCAGATTGAGGCCGACGAGGCCGACGAGGCCGACGACGCGGACGTGGAATAGCAACTCTTAATCCAATCGATTGATTCACCGTCCGCCGATTCGACGGGCGCACCAAAGTGCTGTACGAGAGTCGGCTCGAAGTGGACCTGTTGTGGCTGGTGAGCGTGTTTGATGAGGTTTGGACACATCAGGGAGAAGTCGTGGACTCTCAACTTTCCAGCTCCCTCCGTAGGTAGCCGGGTCGAAGTCCGAGCTGGCCCGATGATTGTTCTAGCCGGGCCGCGGCGGTGTCTGCCTCGGCGGCGAGTCTCCCCAGGGTTCGCAGGCCATGATTCCGACGCTGCATTTCTGTGTATACATACAAAGAGGGTGCAGTGGTCGTCCCACAGTCACCAGCCCAACTGCCGGTCGATGCAGGTGACGCGTGTGTCGGGTTGCAGGGGCTGCAGGATGCCAGTGGTGGTGCGGGCTCCCTTTGACGACCCGGTCGTAGTGCTCGTTCCCTCCCCGAGCTGAGCCTCGACATCCGGATCCGTCACGGCAAACCAGTCCGACTCGACCCGCTCGGGGCCGTCGTACTCCCCGTGATGCAGACCGCTGCCCGAAGTGTTGGTGGAAGCCGCCGCTTAGGTCACCTGATGGTCGAGCCCCGTGACGCGGCTGGCGGGCGGTGCCGTCGTCGAGGTGAGGTCGACGGCACCGGCCAGGAAGATCTTCTGTCGAGGTCAACCCTCAGCCCCCGCTCAACCTGGCCGACAACACCGGCGGGCGCCGGGGCCGCGGGTCGCGTGCCGGCAGAGGAGTCGCCTTCTCCGCAGTCGAACCGTAATTCAATCCAGACCCGCACTAATCACCGCGGGAATTCCAGCGGAGGCGCTGTTCGGACCGCTTCTGTATTAGTGCACAAACTTGTGGTGGGCACGAGGATGACCGGTTCTGAGATGCGTGTCACAGTTGCGTCATGACTGTTCCCCTCCAGCGAGTCATCACTGGCGTCACCACCGACGGCATGCGCTTTCCGGTGGGCGGCTGCGTCCAGGACGAGTCCGGCCCGGCTGGCAACCACGGCAGCGTGCCGGCCACACCTTGCCCACCTGATCCTCGACGCAGTTCGTCGATCTAGGTCGACCGCCGAAGCTGGCGCACCAGTAACACAAAACCTGAAAGATCGAAGGGACCACCCGTTATGCCATTGCAGACCCTGTCCGACGTGGACGCCGTCGTCATCGGCGCAGGCTTCGCCGGCCTGCGCACCATCCACGCCCTGCGCAAGCTCGGGCTGTCCATGCAAGTGTTCGAGGCCGGTACCGACGTCGGCGGAACCTGGTACTGGAACCGGTACCCCGGGGCACGGACCGACACCGAAAGCTGGGCCTACTGTTTTTCCTTCGACCGTGAGGGCTGGGAGGAATGGGACTTCCGTGAGCGTTTCTCCGCGCAGCCCGACACGCTCGACTACCTTCGCCATGTCGCCGACAAGCACGACATGCGCAAGCACATCCGGTTCTCCACGCGTGTCACGGGCGCAACCTTCGACGAGAACACGAACCGTTGGACCGTGGTCACCGAGGACGGCCTCGAGGTCAGCTGCCGCTGGTTGATCACGGGCCTCGGGTGGCTGGGTGTCGCCTTCAAGCCGCCCTTCCCCGGAGCGGACTCCTTCCAGGGCGAGTTCTATTCGACGTCCCAGTGGCCCCACGAGCCGGTCGACCTGGCCGGCAAGCGGGTCGGCGTCATCGGTACCGGGGCTACCGGAGTCCAGGTCATCCAGAGTGTCGCGCACGTCGCCGAGAATCTGACGGTCTTCCAGCGCACCCCCAACTTCGTGGTGCCCACCCGCAATCATGCGTTGTCGCCCGAGCAGAAGGCCGAGCTCAGTCGCGACTACGAGACTGTCTGGGACAAGGCGTTCAAGCACGTCTTCGGCTTCCCGATGGAATCCCCGGAGCGGCTTGGTTCCGAGCTCAGCGACGAGGAGCTGGAGAAGGTCTTCGAGGCGGGTTGGGAGGCCGGCGGTTTCCGGTTCATCTTCGAGACCGTCGACGACCTGCTGGTAGACCAGCGCGTCAACGATACGGCTGCGGAGTTCGTCCGCCGCAAGATCCGGACCATTGTGAAGGACCCGCACACAGCCGAGCTGCTCTGCCCCACGACCCACCCGATCGGTGGCAAGCGCCCACCGCTGGGAACTTTCTACTACGAGACGTACAACCGTCCGAACGTGTCCCTGGTGAGTGTGCGCGAGGATCCGATCCACGAGATCACGCCGACCGGCCTACGTACTGCGAGCGGCGCCGAGTACGAGCTGGACGTGATCATCTACGCAACAGGGTTCGACGCCATCACCGGCCCCCTGTCCAACCTGGACATCCGCGGAGTCGGAGGTCGCACGATCGCGGAGCAGTGGGCAGATGGGGCCAAGATGCTGCTCGGTCTGTCGGCGGCCGGCTTCCCGAACCTGTTCACGATCCTGGGACCTCAGGCGCCTTTCGCCAGCCACCCACCGGTCATCGAGACGCAGGTCGATCTCATCGAAAAGATCCTCGAACGCGCCCTAGCCGAGAAGGCCACCCGTGTCGAGGCCACTCCGGAGGGGGTCGAGGCCTGGTCGGACCAGTGCGACATGGTCCTCAAGGCGACGCTGCTCGAGCAGGGCCTGGGCGATCGGCCGTGGTTCCTGGGCGCGAACGTGCCCGGAAAGAAGCCGAGCACCTTGTGCTATCTGGGCGGCTTGGGCAACTACGTCACAGCCGTGAATCAGGAGGTCGAGGGCGGGTTCTCGAGCTATGTGCTTGATGCCGCGCCCGTTCTTGCCTAGCTGACATTTGAGGGTCCGCTCGTGCAGTAGCGCGAGCGGACCCTCGAAGCGCGATAATCCGTACGGGAATGGATGCAACGTGGGACCCCTGCATGGACTGCGGGTGCTCGAGCTCGGGGGCCGAGGTCCGGTGCGCTTCAGCGGAATGCTGCTAGCCGATCTCGGCGCCGAGGTGATCAGCATCTGCCGCCCTCGGCCCGCCGATGACATCACGCCGTTAGGAGACGCCGGGCTCGGGCGCGGCAGGCGGAGAGTGAGTCTCGATCTGCGCACCCATGCGGGGCGGCGGGTCGTGCTCGCGATCGCGAGCCGGGTCGATGCCGTCATCGAGGGTTTCTTACCCGAAGTCGCCGAGAGCCTCGGTGTGGGACCCGCTGACTGTATGGCCGCAAATCCCCGGCTGGTCTACGGACGCATCACCGGTTGGGGGCAGACCGGGCCCTTGGCGAACCAGCCCGGCCACGACATCAACTTCCTAGCCGTCTCCGGCGTACTCGCCCACCTGGGACGCGCCGGCACCCTGCCGGCACCACCGATGAACTTGCTCGCCGACGGCGGTGGCGCAATGTTGCTCACGCTAGGGGTGACGGCTGCCGTGTTGGAGGCCCGCGCGTCAGGTATGGGACAGGTGGTCGACACGTCGATGCTCGAGGGCCACGCGCTGCTCAGCACCATGAGTCACGAGATGCGCAACGAGGGACGGTGGAACGAAGACCGGGGTTCGAACCTCAACGATTCCGGCGCCCCGTTCTACGACGTATACCCAGCATCTGACGGCCGCCTTGTCGCGGTCGGAGCCGTGGAGGAGCGGTACTGGAAGTTCCTACTGGCGCTGCTCGACATTGGAGACGGGCCGGATCGGTGGGATCGTGCCACCTGGCCCTGGTGGCGTGAACGACTCGGGGCCGCTTTCGCCCAGCGCACGCAATCCGAGTGGTCCGAGCACGCGGAGGCCGCTGGTGCCTGCATCTCGCCGGTGTTGACGGGGGCGGAGGCCGCGGACCATCCGCACAACCGGGAACGTGGGGTCTTCACCCGAGCCGGCGACGATCTCCTTCCCTCGCCGGCGCCCCGGTTCAGCCGAACGGCGCTTCGGCCGCTGGGCACCACCGCGCGGGGAAGCGACCAAACGCGTCAAGTGCTCGCAGAGCTTGAGATCGACGAGACGGGCATCCTCGACGAACCGTCAGCCGGTGGCCGGAACGGCCTCGAGCCGGCCCAGTAGCGGTTCGCCCGAGCCACGGACGGGGAACGCCGTCCGGGCCGTCATGTAGTCGCGATCGCCGGGTCGTGATCGGCAAGCGAGCCGGCGACGCCGCCGAAAACGCTCACGCACCGTGTTCGCATGAACGCCGAGCTCGCCGGCACGGTCAGCGCACGCTTCCCGCCCCACATGAGGAACGACTCCAGGGGCCTCGAGCAAACTGCTCGGCCATGACCCGACGGTCCGGACCAGCAATCCGAGCGCATCTCGGGATGTGGGGCCTCCCCCCGCAGGCGATCCAGCAGGAGCCGAGCCGCACCAGCTTCGTCGACCGAGCGCAATCCTGATGCCGCGTCGAACGGGTGCTCGCCCGGCCAGCTCAGCACCTGCTGCGCATCCCGATCGGGCTGATTCGTGGCTTCTGTCGTCTCCCACCGCCGAGATCGATGCGCACACCTCGCCAGTCGAACTCAGGCCGGCCCACACCATCCCCAATGCGCTTGAACGTCAGTTCCCCCAACACGCCGGGTCTTCGCGATTCTTCACCCACCTCAACAGCCCGGCTCGGTAGAGATGTCGCCGACGGGCAGTCGCGATCGGCGGAGAGCTGCGCCGCCGCTGGACGTGACCCGAAACTGAGTCGGGAGGGCCCGCGCACAGCGGCACCGAGGCAGACCACCCGCCCGCTCGCCTAGATCGACACCGAGCGCCCGGCCGCTGCTTCGACGTCGTCGCTGTCCCCCTTCAGACGCGCCGGGGGTGACTCGATGGCACGCCACGGTGCTGTTGAGACGACGCGCCCGCCAGTATCGGACAGGCACCCCGCTGGACGGCCTTCGGCCAGACCATCGACCCGTCGAGTACGAGGCGTGTCCCCGCGAAAAGGGCCAGGGGCTTCCTCTAGATCGGCTGACTACGCGTCGCCGGACCGGGCGGAATTCGTTCCGGCCCGGCACTTTTGGACAGGGTCAGCTCGCCGCTGCGGCGATCGCCTCGGCGATCTCGACCGGTTTGGTGAACATCGGTCCGTGTCCCGCGTCCACCTTGACGACAGTGTCGACGTGGCTCGCGAACTCGTGCTGCAAGGCGACGGAGAACATCTTGTCCTGGAGCGTGATCACGTAGGTGGCGGGGTGTTGCTGCCAGCCGAGCCCAGTGGCGGTCTCGCCGAGCGTGCCGAGCGCGTGTGGGCCCATCTTGTCCAATACGTGGGCGACTTGCTCGTCTGGGGCGTCGTTGAACATGGTTTCCCGTGCTGCCTCGCGCTCGAGCGTGGCGGTGCCGTCCTCCCGCGGTTCGAGCGCTACACCGAGATCGCCCTGTGGCTCCGGGTCGCGGCCAAGGAGGTCGCTTACGGATTCGCCGGTCTGGGGCAGAGCGGCACAGACGTAGACGAGATGTGCCACGCCGTCGTTGTCCGCGGAGGCACGGGTAATCACGGCACCGCCGTACGAATGGCCCACCAAGACGGCCGGCTCATCGAAAACCTTCAGCGAGTCGCGGACTGCCTGGGCATCTCGCTCGAGCGTTCCGTCCGGACCGCGGCTCGGAAGATCCACGGTATTTACCCGTATCCCGCGCTGTTCCAGTTCGGCGATCACTTTGTCCCATGCCCATGCTCCGGTGAAGGCACCGTGCACGAGAAGTACGGGCTTGGCCATACGTTTCACCTCAGTTTCGCGTTACGCCGGGTGGCCGCATCAAAACAGCGCCCGGCAGTTGGTTACTTGGTCGCCCGTGGTGTTGCTGGATCAGTTCACGTGAACTGGCCCGCCGGGCACGTCTTCCTTGGATTGGGACGAGCCCGGTCACGGAGCTGTTGTCCGGTGTTCGGGTTACGCAGGTGCGGACATGTCGGCGGCGATGTCGCGGCCGATGATTTCCTTCATGATTTCGGTGGTGCCGCCGTAGATGGTGTGGACGCGGGTGTCGACGTAGGCGCGGCCGATGGGGTATTCCAGCATGTAGCCGTAGCCGCCGTGCAGTTGCACGCACCGATCGACGACACGCTTTTGCAGTTCGCTGGCCCACCATTTGGCCTTGGCGGCGTCGACGGCGGTCAGCTCCCCGGCGTTGAGGGCCAGGACGCACCGGTCGATGTGCGATTGGGTGACTTCGATTTCGGTGAGCATCTCGGCGAGAGCGAAGCGAGTGTTCTGCAGGTCGCCGATCGGTGCGCCGAACGCGCTGCGCTCGAACACGTAGTTCTTGGTCCATTCGTACGCGGCGCGGGCGCCGGTGATCGAGGTGACGGCGATGGAGGTCCGTTCGAGGGGAAGGTGCTCCATCAGGTAGAGGAAGCCGCGGCCTTCGGTGCCGAGCAGGTTCGATCCTGGTACGCGCACCTGGTCGAAGGACAGTTCGGCGGTGTCCTGGCCGGCCAGGCCGACCTTGTGCAGCTTGCGTCCTCGGGTAAAGCCAGGCATGTCGCGTTCGACGACGAGCAGGGAGAAGCCGCGGGCGCGGGCGCTGGGGTCGGTGCGGGCGACGACGATCACCACGTCGGAGTGGATGCCGTTGGTGATGAAGGTTTTCTGTCCGGTGAGGATCCAGTCGTCACCGTCGCGGACGGCGGTGGTCTTGATTCCTTGCAGGTCCGATCCGGTGCCGGGTTCGGTCATGGCGATGGCGCCGATGAGTTCGCCGGCCGCCATGCCGGGCAGCCAGCGCTGCTTCTGGTCGTCGGTGCCCAGATCGATGATGTACGGAAGTGCGACGTCGTCCTGCAGGCTCATACCCGCGCCGAAGGATGTGGTGCCGGTGCGGGCGATCTCTTCGGCGACCACGTTACGGAATCGGTAGTCGGTCACGCCGGAACCGCCGTAGGCCTCTGGTATGGCGAGGCCGACGATCCCGGACTTGCCGGCGGCGAGCCAGGCGGAGCGGTCGATGAGCCGTTCGGTCTCCCACCGCTCGTAGTGCGGTTCGACCTCGCGGGCGAGGAATTCGCGCACCGTCTCCCGGTACGCCTGGTGGTCTTCTTCGAAGAAGGTGCGCTGCATTGTTGTTCCGACTTTTCGTTTCAGAGGCGTTCGATGATGGTGGCGTTGGCCAGGCCGGCGCCCTCACACATGGTCTGCAGGCCGTAGCGGCCACCGGTGACCTCGAGGTGGTTGACCAGCGTGGTCAGCAACCGGGTGCCGGACGAGCCGAGGGCGTGCCCGAGGGCGATCGCGCCGCCTCGGGGGTTCATCCGGGCCGGATCGGCACCGAACTCGTGCGCCCACATCAACGGCACCGGCGCGAAGGCCTCGTTGACCTCGAAGGCGTCGATGTCGTCGATGCCCAGCCCCGACCTGGCCACCACCTTGCGGGTGGCCGGAATCGGGGCGGTGAGCATGAACAGCGGGTCGTCGCCCGCGACGGCGAAGGAATGGAACCGCGCCCGCGGAGTCAGGCCCAGCTTGGCCGCGGCCTGCTCGCTCATGATCAGCACCGCCGACGCCCCGTCGGTCAGCGGCGACGAATTGCCCGGGGTGATCAGCCACTGCGCCTCGGGGAACCGGGCGGCGTACCCGTCCGTGCGGAACGACGGCCTGAGTCCGGACAAGCCCTCGGCGGTGGTCGCGGCGCGCACCGTCTCATCGACGGTGTGTTCGATGACGCTGCCGTTGGCGTTGGGTACCGCGATGGGCACGATCTCACCGTCGAAGAATCCGGCCGCGGCCGCGGCGGCGGCCCGGCGGTGGGATTCGGCCGAGAACGCATCGAGGGCCTCACGGTCGAACTTCCACTTGGCCGCGATCAGCTCGGCGGAGATGCCCTGATGGACCAGGCCCTGCCGGTAGCGGGCGGCGATGCCCGGGCCGGAAGTGTCCTGACCGATCGACGCGGCACCCAACGGGATGCGGCTCATCGATTCCACCCCGCAGGCGATGACGATGTCGTACGCGCCGGCGATGATGCCTTGCGCCGCGAAATGCGCGGCCTGTTGGCTCGAGCCGCACTGGCGGTCGACGGTCGTCGCGGGCACCGACTCCGGGAATCCGGCCGACAGCAGCGCAGTGCGGGAGATGTTCAGCGCCTGTTCCCCGACCTGGGAGACGCAGCCGCCGATGACATCGTCGACCAGAACCGGGTCGAGGTTGTTGCGGTCGACCACGGCGCGCAGCACGTGGGCGAGCAGGTCGACGGGGTGGGTGCCGGACAGGGCACCACCCGGCTTGCCCTTGCCGGAGGCGAGGCGCACGGCATCGACGATTACCGCGTTGGTCATGAGTGAACTTCTTTCGTTGCGGATGGAAGCGGTCGGCGCCCCGGCGTAGGCGATTTCCTGGGCACCGACCGGCTCGAGGACTCGACGCCCTGGCGGGCGGGGGCCCGCTTCTCGGCACCAGCTGGTACGACACCGGTGGCGCGAAAGGTGGTGGCAGCGAACCGATCCTCGAGGAATTCACCGAAGGTGATGCCGATGTTCCCTGTGTAGCAGGGCATTGGCGCGGTCACCTCGGCGGCCGCTTGGCAGAATTGGACAGTCCCACAAGCAACCACCACGATGTCCTGGACTCGTATAAGTGAGGAAGCCGGTCAGACACCGCTGCTGCCGCCGTCGACGAAGAACAGTGAACCCGTCGAGAAGGCGGAGGCGTCGGAGAGTAGCCAGGCAGCCTGCTCGGCGATGTCGATCGAGTTCCCGACATGTCCGATCGGTTGACCCTCTGCCAATGACTTCGCCAGCACCGGATCGTGCAGCACCGAGTCGAGCATCGGCGTGGCGATGGTGCCGGGCAAGATGACGTTGACCCGAATGCCTTGGGATGCGTAGTCGAGTGAGGCGGCGCGGGTGAGTCCGACGACGCCGTGTTTGCTCGACACGTACGCCGGCATCCCGGGAACTGCCTTGTATCCGGCCAGGGATGCGGTGTTGACGATCGACCCGCCGCCGTGCTGTAGCAGGTATCCGATTTCATGCTTGAGGCAGAAGAAGACACCGGTCAGATTGATGCCGAGGGTGCGGTACCAGTCTTCCGCACTGGTCTCGTGAAGCGGTGACTGTGGCCCGATTCCGGCGTTGTTGAACGCGCCGTGCAGGCCACCGAATTTCTCGACCGTGGTGTGCACCAGGGCCTCGACCTCTTCTTCGACGGAGACGTCGATGCGCAGGTATTCGACCCGGCCGCCGCCGGATTTGATCTGCTCTGCGGTCTCTTTCGCGTTCTGCTCATTGATGTCGGCGACCATCACATTTGCACCGCGCGCAGCGAACAGCTGTGCACTGGCGCGGCCGATACCGCTGCCGGCGCCGGTGACGATCAGCGATTTATCCGTCAGATCGAGCGACTTGTAAGGGTTGGTAGGCACAACCATCTCCTAGGTATCCCGGGATGCCCGGGCGGTGAGGATCTGTCTCGGCGGCAATGTGAGGTCCAGCCGACTCCTACTTGTCGACGTCGAGGATCACGTAGGCGAGGGTCGCCGGCTGGTCGCTTCGATTGCGCCAGGCGTGGCGTGCGCCGTTTTGAACGATCGTCGCCCCGGTGGGAAGGTGCACCTCGGCGCCGTCGTCGAGTTCGAGGTAGAGCTCACCTTCGACGACGATGGAGTAGTCGACCGTCGTGGTCTGGTGCATACCCGGGGCGTCGGGCTCGAAGACTCCGACCAGGCCGGGAAGCTTTGTTTCGGCCTCCGCGGCCCACTCGGAAATCTCCTCTTCCGTGGGAGCGGGGGCGTCCGGCTCTGCCGCGGACTCGGGAGGGAAACGGAGCAACCCGAACCGGGTGCCCCCCGGGCCGGGGAAGAAGGTCTTGTTGGCCGGTTGCGGGGAGACGACCGGACTCTCGAGGGCTCCCTCGGTGCCCCAGATCGCGAAGAACTGGGCGCCGGGCATCATCGCCAACTCGACGGGTTCAACATCCGCCGCTTCGTAGGCGACCGACTTGCCATTGGAATCGATACCGGTGACCACGCGTTTGATTGGAAGGCTCATGTGACGACAGTCTCATAACGCTCTCGTTTACCGTGCCGCCCACGAGACGAATTTTTGTGCCCTTATCCAACTAGACGAGGACACCTTTGTCGTCGGGCCTGCGTACCGGAAGGACTGCAGGGCGAGGAGAACCCTCGCAGCGCGCCTGCCGTCCTCGACTCTCCGGCCATCCGAGCCTGGATCTCGTCCTCCACCAGGGTCGATGACTATTTGTGCCGATGTCCAAAGTTTTCGACGCTGGCCGCACCGGCTCCGCACTCATCCGTGTGATGCTCGAAACACGAGCCGGCCACGTCCCAGCCGCGGGCAGAGGTGGTGGCCCCAGCCACATGATCTGGAGAAAACAGTGCCTACTTCGACTATTAAATTCGACCCGACGGATCCTGCGACCCTTCGCAACCCGTATGACACGTTCGCGCGGATGCGGGCCGAGGCGCCCGTGCACTGGAGCGCGGAGCTGTCAGCCTGGTTGGCGGTGGACGCGGCGTCCGTTCAGACGGTGCTCACGACACCGACGGTGTTCTCGGCGAACCGCCTGGTGCCGGTCTTCGATCGGCTCAAGGAAAAAGATCAGGCCTCCGCCGCCGACGTCATGCGGTGGTTGTCGATCTGGATGGTGTTCCAGGACCCGCCGAACCATACCCGGCTGCGCCGCCATTTGGCGGAGGTGATCAACCCGAACATGACCAAGACTCTGCGCGAGCCGATCCAGGAAATCACCACCGAGTTGCTCGACGGTCTCCCGAAGCACGAGTCGTTCGACTTCTACACCGACTTCGGCCTGCAGCTGCCCGGATATGTCGTGATGGACCTGCTCGGCGTCCCTCGGGAGCGGCTGCCGGAGGTCAAACAGTGGTCGGACGAGATGATGTTGTTCATCGGCAGTGCACGCTCGGTGGAGAACAAGTACGGCCGCGCCCGCCACGGCGCGTTGGCGATGGCGGAACTGTTCCGCGGGTTGATCGCGGACCGGAAGGCGGCGCCGCAGGATGATGTGCTCACCCGCATGATCACCAGCGAAATCGACGGCGAGACACTGACCGAGGACGAACTGGTCGCCTCGATGATGATGATCGGCAACGGCGCCCAGGAGACCACCGCGCACTTGATCGGCAATGCCCTGCTGGCGTTGCAGGAGCACCCGGAAACGCTGGCTGAATTGCGCGCCGATCCGGCCAAGGTGACACCCGGGGCGATCGAGGAATTCCTACGCTACGACGGTCCGGTGCTCTCGACAGCCCGGATCGTTGCCGAGGACACCGAACTCGGTGGACAGCACCTGGCCGAGGGCGACCGCATTTTCGCGATCCTTGCTGCCGCCAACCGTGACCCTGCCGTGTTCGATCGACCCGACGAACTCGATCTTCAGCGTCGCCCGAACGCCCACGTTGCGTTCTCCAAGGGTGCACACTTCTGCCTCGGAGCCCCCGTCGCCCGGCTCGAGGCGCAGATCGCTTTGACCGAGATCGTGCGGCGCTTCCCGGACTACCGGATCAGTGAGCCGGTCGAGGAGATCGCGTGGAGCAACTCGATGGTCACCCGTGGCCCCACCCGACTTCCAGTGAAGCTGAGCTGATCCCGTGGAGCACCTAGACGAGCAGTTTCCCCTGGCGCCACTCGATGATCACCTCATTCATCAGACCCCGGATCCGATCAGGGTGGCCTGGTCCTCGGACCCCCGGTTCTACGAGCGGTACTGGAATGTCTTCCATGACGAGGTGGGTGATCTGCTGATCGCCGCGGGGGGGACCTTCTACCCGAACCTCGACTTGGCGGAGGCGTACGCGATCGTCAATTATCGCGGCATTCACCGCTCCGTCCGGGCGTTTCGTCCGCTCGGCGTCGACCGCATGGACCTGGAAGTCGGTCCGATCCGGCCGTCTATCGTCGAGGGGCTTCGACGATGGCGGCATGTACTCGCACCCAATGACTGGGACATCTCCTACGAGCTGGACTGGGTCGACCGCAGGCGGCAGGTCTACAGCGCCGCCTACGGATCTCTCAAATCAGCCACCCCCACGGGTTCGCAGAAGCACGTGACCGCGGGTTTCGAGGGTTTCGGGGATGTGACCGGGTGGGTGCAGATCGGCGACGTCCGGGTCGAATGGCCGAAAGGTGCCGCCCGCGGGACCCGGGATCGGCATTGGGGTATCGGGCGCGGTGTCGGCGGACCCGGAATGCATCCGGGCCGCACGGTGAAGGCCGGCTGGAAGGGCGGGAACTGGATCTGGTTCGACGACTTCGCGATCTGGGGTCGCACCGTCCTCTACGACTTCGGTGATCCCCGCCCGGGAGCGGGAAGGGTGGTCAACGTCGAACGCCGACTCCGGTTCGAGGAAGACACCAAGATCTTCACCGAGGGCGTGATCGACTACACCTTCGACACCGGCGAGCAGCGGCAGGTGCACTTCGAACGGTTGGGTTTCCAGACCGCGTACATGAAGTGCGGCCTCTACGGCGGGAGCCCGGAAACAGGCCTCCACCACGGCGAATACGTCGGCGAGCCGATGGTGGAGGGCGACGAATTCGATGTCCGGGAGGCCTCGGTGCGTTCGAAACTGAGCGGTCTCAATGAGCACCATTGCCGAATCATTTGTGAGGACCGCACCACCACGGGAATCTTGCAACCACTGGAACCGGACGCCTACGAGTCCTGTGCCCGCGGTGAGCGCGGGTGGGCCTTCCTCTGATCACCGGTGTGCCGATCAGAGCCCACGACCCGGGTGCCGGCCGACCGGCAACCGGATTTTGGACTTGTGCACAAAGGTCAGAGGTGACTAGTCCAAAGAATTTCGCCTTCGTTCCCTAGTGTGGCTACCACCACAGTGTGACTCCCGCACCCGGTGCATGTGTCACGACCGCAGGGCACAACACGCACCGACCTCCCAATCCGCATGAAGCGCTACCACCGCACAGGAGAGCACCCCATGACCCTCGAGTACGACTTCCCCCTGATGTGTCCGGACGTGATCAGCCACAACGGTCGCGTCTTCACAGATCAGACTGCGTTGGTGTGCGGTGACACCCGGATGACCTGGCGCGAGGTCGACGAGGCGACCAATCGGTTCGCCAACACCCTCCGGGAGCTGGGACTGGACAAGGGCGACAAAGTCGCACTCCTGATGCCCGCCTCGATCGACACCTTCATCGCGTTCTGGGGTAGCGCGAAGGCCGGGTGCGTGACCGTTCCGCTCAACGTGTTGCTCGACGGCGACTCCCTGGCCCGTCTGCTCAACGATTCCGATGCCGAAATCATTTTCGTCGATTCGCAGACCGCGGCCCAGATCGATTCCGTTCGCTCGACGCTGACCAACATTCCCGCAGATCGGTTCTTCACGTTCGGGGAGACCGGGACGGGATGGTCCGATATCCGGCCCCTGATCGAGGGCGCTTCACCTGAGGCGCCGCCGGTGAAGATCAAGCCGCAGGACACCATCACGATCCTTTACACCTCCGGAACCACCGGGATGCCGAAGGGCATCGAACACACTCATCTCAGCCGGATGATGTATCCCTACGGCTTCGGCATGGGGCTGCGCATCGATCGGTACTCGACCGCCATCCTGGCCACTCCGCCCTATGCGTCGGGTACCTGGATCACGATGATCCCCACGATGTACCGGGGAGGGAAGATCGTGATCTTGGAGAAGTTCACCTCGAACGCCTTCCTCGCGGCGGTCGAACGGGAACGGGGAACACACGCCTTCCTCGTGCCCACCCAGTACATCGCGCTGCTCGAGGATCCGCACCTGAGCGACTTCGATGTCAGTTCGATGCAATGCCTGGTCACTTCCGGGCAGCCGATCGCCGAGAAGACCTACAACGCCATCGACCGCGCCTTCGAGAACGCCGGCATCTACGAGGTCTACGGGTTCTCGGAAGGCTTTGCCTACCTGCGTATCCCGGAGGACGCGGCCCGAGGGAAACGGACGTCGGTCGGCAAGCCGATCATGCTCGAGGAGGTACGTATCGTCGGCGGCGACGGTACCGAACTGCCCGTCGGTGAGACCGGAGAAATCGTCGCCCGCTCCATCGGCATGATGAAGGGCTACTACAACAACCCGGAGCTGACCGAAGCGGCGACCTGGTACGCGCCGGACGGTCGTTCCTTCATGCGCACCGGCGACGTGGGTCACGTCGACGCAGACGGCTTCCTCTACGTCTCCGGGCGCGAGAAGGACATGATCAAATCCGGCGGCATCAACATCTTCGCCGTGGACATCGAGCAGGTGTTCATGCGCCATCCCGACGTCCTCGAGGTCGCGGCGATCGCCAAACCGGATCCCAAGTGGGGAGAGACCCCGATCCTGATCGCCATTCCCCGCGCCGGTGCCGTGATCACCGACGAGGAACTGCGGGTCTGGGGCAACGACCAACTCGCGAAGTATCAACGGGTCAGTGCGGTGATATTCCGAGACAACTTGCCGCGCGCCGTGTACGGAAAGATCCAAAAAGAGGCTCTGCGCCGTGAATTCGGTACCGGCGCACCCATCGAATACGTCGGAGGAACCGCCTGATGTCCACCCCCAACAACACCACGACGGCCCCGGAAACACCGCCGGTTGTCTATCCCAACTACGAAAGCCTGAAACTGGACCGGCCCGCTCCTCATGTGCTGCGTGTCCTGCTCTCCCGCGGCAAGATGAACTCGCTGGACTTCCAGATGCACAAGGACCTCGGATCCATCTGGCGCCGGATCGACGAGGACCCGACCGTCTCGGCGGTCTTGCTGGCAGGCGAAGGACGCGCTTTCTCCGCCGGCGGCGACTTCGACATGGTCCAGCGGATCATCGACGACTACGACTTCCGCTGCCAAATGTGGAAGGAAGGCCGCGCACTGGTGCAGAACATGCTCGACTGCACCAAACCGATCGTCTCCGCGATCAGCGGCCCCGCCGCCGGAGGCGGCTTGGCCGCAGCACTACTCGCCGACGTCACTGTCGCGGGACGAACAGCGAAACTCGTCGACGGACATACCACCCTCGGCGTTGCCGCCGACGACCACGCCGTCGCACTCTGGCCGCTGCTGTGCGGCATGGCCAAGGCCAAGTACTACCTCATGACCAGCGACGCAATTACCGGCGAGGAAGCCGAGCGCATCGGATTGGTGTCGTTCTGCGTGGACGACGATGAGGTCGATGCTCGCGCTCTCGAGATCGCGATCCGCCTGTCCCAAGGGGCGCCAAGCGCGATCCGATTCACCAAACTTGCTCTCAACAACTGGATTCGGGCCGCCTGGCCGTCGTTCGAGGCGTCACTGGCCTTCGGAATCCTCGGCTTCACCGGCCCCGAAGCCAAAGAGGGGCTCGCCGCGCTGCAGGAAAAGCGGCCACCCGTATTCGAGCAGCGCTCCTACATCTGATCACCGACGACCACACCAGAAGGACGACCACACATGTCAACTCAGCCTTTTACCGCTCCGCCCCGATCCAATCGGGCTCTGCAGGATCGGACCTATATCGTGACCGGAGCGGGTGGTGGCATCGGTGGCGCCGCGGTGGCACGACTGCTGCGCGTGGGTTCGAACGTCGTCGGGGTTGATCTGAGCTCGCGACGACTGGCGGAGACGGAGGACAAGACCAAAGATCTGCCCGGGAAGCTGAAGACGATCAAGGTCGATGTGACCACCGAGTCCGGCACCCAGGACGCCGTCAATTACGCGTTGTCCGAGTTCGGCTCCGTGCAAGGCATCGCCAACGTCGCCGGTGGCATGGTCAACATCAACCAGGATGTGTACGACCTGCCGTTGTCGGACATCTCACTCGACTACTTTGCCGGAACCTTCGCACTCAACGTCAACAGTGCCTTCCTGTTGTCGAAGGCGATCGAAGGACATTTCTACGACGAGGGTTACGGCAAGATCGTCAACGTCGCCTCACTGGCCGCCTTCGCCAACCGCCCCGAGCTCGGCAACGCCGCCTACAACTCGGCAAAGGCCGCCGTCGTCGGATTGACTCGCAGCTTGAGCATGTCGATGGGCCGCAAGGGTGTCCGCGCCAATTGCATCGCCCCGGGCCTGGTCCTGAGCGAGCGTGTCAAGTCGTGGATCGAACCGGGCTATCACGAGCGCCACCTCGCCTACACCGCTCTCGGTGACCTGGCTACACCGGAAGATCTGGGCGAGGGAATCGCCTTCTTCCTCGAACCACAGTCCGACGCCGTCACCGGTGAGGTCATGCGAGTCGCGGCCGGGGTGCGCTGACCATGGACGATTCGGAGATCGGCGAGCGGATCGAGGAGCTGCTGCGCGTCTCGATCACCGGTGCTCGCGACGTGCGGGCCGACGGCGTCGAGCGTGTCTTCGGCGGCAATGCCCGACGCGCATGGGCATCGACGGTCCGTTGGACCGACCAATCCGGTGCCAGCCGCTCCGAATCGGTCATCATGCTCAGCCGCACGAACGGATCACAGGTCGACGCCGACCCAAAATGGGAGTTCGGTGTTCTCAGCGCACTCGGGCACTCGGCGACCCGCGCACCACGCGCCTTCGCGCTCGACGCGGACGGCTCCGTGGTCGGGGCGCCGTCGATCCTGCTCGAGCGGATGCCTGGGCGCGCCGATCCGCTCGGCTTCCTGCGATCCGAGGACCGGGAAGGTGGCCGAAAGCTGACCCTCGACCTCGCCCGGGCCGCCGCGGAACTGCACTCCTCGGACTGGGAAGGACTCGGCCTCGGTGACATCCTCGCGTCCGGACCCACCGACCGCAGTCCACTCGCACAGATCGAATCCTGGGAAGCCCAGTTCCGGACCAGCCGCATGGAGCCTCATCCAGCACTGGGTTACGTATTCGGGTGGCTGAGGGAAAACCTGCCGGAGCCGACCCAAATCAGCGTGGTACACGGGGATTTCCGCCCGGGGAACTTTCTGTACCAAGACAACATCGTGATCGCGTTGTTGGACTGGGAGATGGCGCATCTCGGTGACCCGGTCGAAGATCTCGCCTGGGCCTACCGTGCGCTGTGGAGTCCTGAAGGATTTGTCGGCCTCGAGGAATTCGTCCGTTCGTACGAGGAGTTCGGCGGACCGAAGGTGACCGAACACGCGTTGCGGTTCTACCGGGTCTTCTCCGAAGTGAAGTTCGCAACCATCTCCCTAAAGGCGTCACGTTCGTTCGCCGATGGTGTCAGCGGGAACCTCCGCTTGGCGGACCGCGCCGCAACCGTCACCGCCTCACTGAAACGCAGCTTGAATTGGATCGCCGACGACGGGAAAGGATGGGCCTGGTGCTGAAACCCACGACCACAGAACTGCTCGGCGGGGTACGTCGCGGCCTGACCGAGGACGTCCTCCCGAAGGTGTCCGACGGGGGCGCCGCCCGCCAACTTCGGGCGGCACTGCACATCCTCGGCAGACTCGAACGCTCCTGGGATCGGATGCCGGCCAATTTGGCGGCCGACAACGACGACATTGCAGCAACCTTGAGCATCGCCCTCGCCGACGTCGCCGCCGCCGCAGCCGGGGCGGACTACAGCGACCTCTTTACTCGCCTCGCAAAAGCAACCGGCGGCAACGGTACAAATACACAGCAGTACCGAGTGCACGACCACAGACTGGCCATGGAAATGGCCGTCAACGAAGCCCTTCAGGGCCTCCTCGAAGACTTCGACCAGCGCTGGCGTTCAGACCAGTCGCTGGACGGAGTTCTGCGCGAACAACTCGACCGAAGAATATTAGAACTGTACTTGCGCATGGTTGAGCGCGAAGCACAAGCGGCAGGAACCGATGATGACCACTAGCGGAAGTATCAGGACCGACAGCATGACCCAACCTCATGACATGACCGGATTCGACGTCCTCGTCGAGACCGTGCACGAGGAGTCCGACGGAGTTCGATCCTTGTCCTTGGTCACGCCCGACGGCCGGCCGTTGCCCGGTTGGGATCCCGGCGCGCATATCGATCTGGTGTTGGACGACGGACTCGAGCGGCAGTACTCCCTGTGCGGGTCTCGAGACGACCGGTCCCATTGGCGGGTAGCGGTGCTCCGCGCCAGTGAGAGCCGGGGCGGCTCCGAATGGGTTCACGATCGCATCCGAGCCGGCGACCACCTCCGGGTACGGGGCCCGCGCAACAAGTTCCCGCTGAAATCCGCGCGCAAGTACGTTTTCATCGCAGGTGGAATCGGCATCACCCCCCTGCTGCCGATGATCGAAGAGCTCCACGCGGCCCGTCCGGAAACACCGTGGACTCTTGTCTACGGCGGCCGGCGCCGCGAATCCATGGCGTTCCTCTCCGAACTCGACCGCTTCGGTGACAAGGTAGAGATCTGGCCCGAAGAGGAGCGGGGCCTGATCGACCTCGACACCGTTCTCGGTACACCGCAATTCGGGACGGCCATCTATTGCTGTGGTCCGGAACCTTTGATCAAAGCCGTCGAACGCCTCTCGCGCTCATGGCCCCCCGGATCACTGCACGTGGAACGATTCCAAGCACCCGTCAACCCGGGGACAGATCCTCTCCGTGATGCGACGTTCGAGGTCGTCGCAACACAGTCCGGAGTAACCGCACAGATACCCGCCGGCCAAACCATCGTCGACGTGCTCGCCGGTTACGGCATCGACATTCCCGTCTCCTGCGGTGAAGGAGTCTGCGGAACCTGCGAGACCAAAGTGCTCGAGGGCATTCCTGAGCATCGAGATGCTGTGCTCACCGAGGAGCAACGCGCATCCGGAGAGGTCATCACGCCCTGCTGCTCCAGGTCGAAGACCCCTCGCATCGTCCTCGACGTATAGCCATCTCCCCAGTTAGCAAAGCCCGTTTTCGGCGCGCGTTGATAACTCTCGTGGTCGATACGTGTCGCCCCAACGAGGAAACGCGTGCGAGCAGGTGGGCTCCTGAGAGTGACATCCTTCGGGGATCTGCTTTCCACATACTTCTCTCGTTGGGTGCTGGTTGAGCAGGGGGTCAACTTCGGGCCGCTCAGGTGGCTTGCTCGATCGGTGTGCGTTGAAGCGAAGGCACAGTTCGGGTGTGGGATCCCGGATGCGTCCCCCGCGACCCGACTGCTACCTTGCGGCAATGGCGATTGCGTCAGCTACCCAGTTTGATGAGGGCAATGACGTGATGCCAACTCCATGATGTGATCAATATGACCATCACAATTCGTTTGAAGTGCTGGTGACAATGTCTTGCCCTGCGTGAACTGGATAGAGGGCGAGGGGCGCTCCTTCCGAGATATGTGGCCGGGGTGGTGTCGGTGGGTCGTTCGAGCAGTCTGCCCTTGTGAAACTCCGCGCCGGCGCGCACGAGCGCGACCAGATGTGGTGCGTTGACCGCACGCCAGCGCGCCTAGGCGGCGTCGATCAGCTTGTAGGCCATGGCAAGTCCCGCCGCACGGGATCCGGGTCCCTTAGTGACCTTCGTCCGGAGCCGCACGTCGCGAAAGTAGACTCGATGGGATTTGTCGTGCGTAGATGCACCCAGTGCTCGGCCGGATACTTGTAGGACTCGAGCAGCACGTCCATGTCGTCGGTGATCTTCGCGACCTCCTTCGGATACTTCGCGCGGTAGTCGAGTTCGAAGGCTTTGATCGCCACTTGCGCCTTGTCGATGTTCTCGGCGTTGTAGATTTCCTTCATCGCCGCAAGTGCACCTGGGTGCGCCACCTTCGGTAGCGCAGCAAGCACATTGACCTGCTTGTGGAACCAACAGCGCTGCTGCTCGCGGGTTTCGGGGAGCACCTCGCGCAGCGCCCTCCAGAACCCCAGCGCGTCGTCACCGACCGAGAGGACGGGAGCGGCCATGCCGGGGCGTCGGCAACCTACGCAGCAGGTCCGCCCACGACTCGGTCGACTCGCGGTACCCGTCGGTGAGGGCGACGAGCTCCTTCCGGCCGTCCGCGCGGACCCCGATCATTCCCCCAAGCACTGCAGGGGCAGGACGAGGCCAAGGCCTTCCAGGGTCGGGACCTCTCGGGCAGTTCGTCTATCTGTGGGTCGACGGCATCCACCTCAAGGTGAGGCTTGAGCAGGACAAACTATGCCGTGCGACACGAAGTCGCACACATCGATTGAGTTGCATGGATAGGAGGTCGGCTGCCCTCTCTGTCAACCTTCACTGAGACACAATCTGTGTCTGTAATCAGTGAGGTTTTGAGGGCGAGTTCGGAGTAGGAAGCATTGAGTAGCGAAGAGACCGCGGACCGGATGGATCCGGTCGGTGTGCGACCCGGTGAGGTGCCCGACCCCCAAGTGGCCGAGAAGGCGGTGCGGCGAACGTTCACCGCGAAGTACAAGCTCGCCGTCGTCGAGGAATACGAGCGAGCCGACCACGGTGAGCGGGGGGCGATCCTGCGGCGGGAGAACCTGTACTCGTCGTTGCTCACCGAATGGCGGCGTCAACGCGACAGGGGTGCCCTCGCCGGCTTGTCGGTGCCGCGCGGACCCAAGCCCGCAGCCGGGCCCACCGAGAGCGGATTGGCTGCGGAAAACGCGCGGCTGACCGCGGAGCTCGAGCAGGCCCGGGACGTGATCCGCATCCAGGGGGAACTGTCCGCGCTCTTGGAGAAGCTCTCATCGAGCAGCGTGGAGAATCGCGGGAGCAGGCGTTGACGATGATCGATCACGCGATCGCCGAGTTGACGCCGCTGATCGGGGTGCGCCACGCGTGCACTTCGACGGGTCGTGCACACGCCAGCTACTATCGTGCACACCCGAAACACGCTGGCATACAGGGCACCTCACCGAAAATCCCCGAAGTCGGGCCGGCGAACGCTTCCGGGCGGGAGAGTGCGCAGCCGCGGGCATTGTCGAACGCGGAACGCGTGCGGGTCCTCGAAGTACTGAACTCGCAGCGGTTCGCCGACATGGCTCCCGCGCAGGTGTATGCCACCCTCCTCGACGAGGGCATGTATCTGTGTAGCGAGTCGACGATGTACCGGATCCTGCGGGAGAAGAACCAGACCGGGGACCGTCGCCGGCAGGCCACACACCCGCCGAAGGTGAAACCGGAACTGGTTGCTCATCAACCGAATTCGGTGTGGTCGTGGGACATCACCAAGTTGCACGGGCCGGCGAAGTGGACGTACTACTACCTGTATGTGATCTTGGACATCTACTCCCGATACGTGGTGGGGTGGATGATCGCCCCCCGCGAGTCGAAGACGCTGGCCGAACGCCTGATCGCCGAAACCATCCGGGAGCAGAACATCGGCCGTAACCAGCTGACCCTGCATGCCGATCGAGGGTCGTCGATGACGTCCAAGCCGGTCGCGTTGCTGCTCGCCGACCTCGGGGTCACCAAGTCCCATTCACGCCCGCACGTGTCCAATGACAACCCGTTTTCGGAGTCGCAGTTTCGCACGATGAAGTACCGGCCGGACTTTCCTGGGCAGTTCGACAGCATCGAGGCCGCACGGATGCACGGCAAGGAATTCTTCGATTGGTACAACTTCGAGCATCGCCATTCCGGGATCGGCCTACACACCGCCGCCGACGTGCACTACGGCCGAGCCACGGAGGTGCGCCGCCGGCGTGGCATCGTCCTCGATACCGCGTACGCCGCGCACCCCGAACGATTCGTCCGCAACCCACCGGAACCACCGGCACTGCCCACCACCAGCTGGATCAACAAACCACGCACCGAGGAGGAGAACCCGACACACTAAACCTGCCGAAGCGCTGTCTCAGAAAGGTTGACAGGTTCCGCTGTGTCGCTCATGTAGCTCCGGGCGAGTGCTCAACTGCTCGTCTCCCGCCTCGGCGTGCGTCACCGGCTCCTGGCCGGTGGGGTGCGAAGCCCGAGGATCGTACCCAAAGGGATCCTTGTTCCATCCAGGGATCACCAGGTCAGGGAGAAGACCGGGCGGGTGAACGCAAGTGAACCCTTGACGACGCCTCGTCATTCTCAGCTCCGGCGATGGGATGGTGACCGGGGTGACAGGACCTGGCCCCTGGCAGAGGGGGCGCGCGACGATCGGGCGGGCATGACCGATCGTGTGAGCACCGCGTGGTCTCGGGGTAAAGAGGGCACCCAATCCGGTCGGATATCGAGTGTGCGGAACGTGGAAACCTCGCCGTGGTCCACAGGAGCGCCGACATACGTCGGCGCTCGTGTGGTAAGCCGACCGCAAGGAGAGCTGAATCCCTCGGCGGGACAGGATGCCCAAGAAGCCAATGCCGGTAGCCGAAAGGCGACAGGAAACCCGCGGCAGCGTGGTCGACGCCTCCGTCGACCGCCGTGGCATAACTGGCCGGATACCGACCGGAAACGGTCGGGCCCGTGAGGGTGCTGACGTGGGCAGGTGAGCCTTTGAACACCGAGGCTGTGGCCTCATGAACCTGAGGGGCAAGTTGGACACCGATGAGGTGAACGGACCCCGGGACGTCGTGCTGGACTGGGATGCCATTGACTGGCGCGCCCATGAGCAGAACGTAGTGAGGTTGCGGCGCAGGATCTTCAAGGCGACGCGGGAGCAGGACTGGGCTGCGGTCCGGTCGCTGCAGAAATTGATGTTGGGTTCCTGGTCGAACACGTTGGTCAGTGTTCGGCAGGTGACCCAACGCAATGCTGGACGTCGAACGGCCGGGATCGACGGGGAGACTGCCCTGTCACCGGAGGCGCGGGCGAACATGGCGGTGCGGGTGCATGAGTCGCGGTCGTCGTGGGAGCCGGTGCCAGTTCGGCGCGTGTACATTCCGAAGGCAGGCGGCAAGCGGCGTCCGCTCGGCATTCCCGTGGTAATGGACCGATGCCATCAGGCTCGGGTCCGCACCGCCCTGGAACCCGAGTGGGAAGCCCGGTTCGAGGCCCGCTCGTACGGGTTCCGGCCGGGACGAAGCTGCGCCGATGCGATCGGCGCCCTGTATTCTACGCTCAATGGGTCACGAGCCAAACGGGTGTGGATTCTGGACGCCGACCTGTCGGCCGCGTTCGACAGAATCGACCACCCCCGGCTTCTCGACACACTCGGCTCGTTCCCAGCACGGGAATTGATCGGAAAGTGGTTGACGGCCGGGGTGATTGAGAACGGACGGTTCGCGTCGTCCGAGGAGGGCACTCCACAGGGCGGGGTGATCAGTCCACTCCTGTTGAACGTGGCGCTGCACGGCCTGGAGGAGGCTGCAGGAGTCCGCTACCTCAAGGCCGCCGACACGCTCGATGCGCGTTCGGTGCCGGGGACTCCCGTTCTGGTGAGGTACGCCGATGACCTGGTGGCTTGCTGTCATTCCCGGCAGCAAGCCGAACTGGTCAAGGACCGGTTGGCGGGCTGGCTGGCTCCGAGGGGACTGGCCTTCAACGAGGACAAGACCCACATCGTGCACCTCGAAGAAGAGGGCTTCGACTTCCTCGGGTACAACATCCGCCGATACCGGCGCGGAACCCGGCCCGCCAAACTACTCATCAAGCCGAATTCGGATGCGGTCAAGCGAATCCATCGTAGGCTCGCCAACGAGATGCGCCGTATGCGTGGCTCGAACGCGTTGGCGGTCATCGCCAGGCTCAACCCCATCATCCGGGGCTGGACCGCCTACTACCGGGGCGTGGTGTCCAGCAAGACTTTCGCCTCGCTGGACTACCACATGTGGCGGCTCACATGGCGGTGGGCCCGCCGCCGCCACCCCGGCAAGCCGAAGTGGTGGATTGCAGATCGCTACTTCGGCCGGTTCCACAAGTTCAGGAACGACCAATGGGTGTTCGGCGATCCCGACCACCCGCGTGGCGACCACGGTGAGGTCATCACCCACCTGGTCAAGTTCGCCTGGACTCCCATCGTCCGTCACACCACGGTCGCGGGAAGGGCGTCTCCAGACGACTCCGACCTCCGTGACTATTGGATCAGGCGGCGGCGCAAGGTCAAACCACCGCTCGACAGCTACAACGCCGGCCTGCTCGCTAGGCAGAACGGCCGCTGTCCACTCTGCGGAGACCACCTGCTCACGCCCGATCAACCGCCAGATTCCCCTGATGAATGGGAACGCTGGTGGCTCGGCGTGGTCAGGCAGGCAATCGCTGCCGACTACCTCACCCACCACGGGCGAGATGACGCGGCGAAGGGGAACTCGACACGCCTTGTGCACGCCTCCTGCCGACGCAGCCTTCAGGCTCGCAGGAGGAACCAGCAATCCGTGACGCCCTTGCGGCTTGCTTGAGCCGTGTGCGGTGAAAGTCGCTCGCACGGATCTGAGGGGGCGGGGACGCAGCAATGCGTCCCCGCTACCCGACTGCTGGTGAGGGTCCCTCAACCGGGTGATCGAGGCCGCCGAGAGCCCGGCGCCCGATCCGAGGAACTGCTCGCGTGCCGGCCCGAAGTCACTGGTGGAGAGCCCGTGCAGATACAGCGGCAGTACCTCGTTCATCTGCGGGGACTTGCGCACCCAGGCACCGTTGGGAAGGCCAGACTCTCAGGCCGCGGCTATTCTGACGGCGCTCGCTGAAATTGGATCTGGCGCACTTTTCGTGAAGGTATTCGGCGTGTCGCCACGGTGCGCTGACCTGCGGCGGGTGAGGATCGTCGGCGTGTGATTTCGAGGGCGTGCGGGCGTTGCTGCCTCACCTGGTTGGTGTCGCTGTCGCGGGGGTTCGTCGGGTAGGTTCGACGATCCGTATCGCCGCAGAGCCGAAGGGCGACGGGGGACGGTGTCCGCGCTGTGATGGTGAGTCCGCTCGCGTGCATTCTCGGTACCGCCGGCAGCTGGCCGACACTGCGATCGGTGGGCATCCGGTCATGATCGACCTTCGGGTGCGTCGATTCTTCTGTGACACCATTGATTGCACGGCAAAGACTTTCGCCGAGCAGGTGCCGGGTCTGACCACATCACGGTCGCGACGCACGCCCGTGCTCGGCGCGATGGTCACAGCGATCGGATTGGCCGTGGCCGGGCGGGCAGGGGCCCGGCTGGCCGCTCGCCTCGGGGTCGCTGTCGGCAGGGACACCCTGTTGCGGGCGGTCCGGGCCCTGAGCGATCCGAAGGTCGGCGAGGTCAGCGTCCTGGGCATCGATGACTTCGCGATCCGCCGCGGTCACGTGTACGGCACCCTCATGCTGGACATGGTCACGAGCAAGCCGATCGATCTGCTCGCCGACCGCACGGCGGACACCGTTGCCGACTGGCTGAAGAAGCATCCCGGCACCGAGGTGGTGTGCCGTGACCGCGCCGGCGCCTATGCCGAAGGCGTCCGGATCGGTGCTCCCGACGCCGTCCAGGTGGCCGACCGCTGGCACCTGTGGCACAACCTGGCCGAGGCGGTGGAGAAGACCGTCACCCGTCACCGCGCCGACCTGCGTCTGCCCGATGAGGACGCCGATCAAGTCAGCGTCGTCCCGGATGGCATCGACGAGATCGTCCACGCCGAAGTCGAGCCGATCGACGGTCGGCTCGTCACCCGAACCCGCGAACGGCACGCCGCAGTCCAGCAACTGGCATCCCAGGGCATGTCGATTTCCGCAATCGGGCGGAAGCTCTCACTCGACCGCAGGACGGTACGGCGGTTCGCCCGCGCCACCGAGGTCGAGGAGCTGCTGACCAAGACGGAATCCCGCGCTAGCCTGCTCGACGAATTCAAGCCCCACCTCCACGAACGCTTCAACGCCGGGTGCACCGATGCCGCCCGACTTACTCGTGAGATCGCCCTGTTGGGATACCGCGGCAGCGACAAGACTGTCCGACGTTACCTGCAGCCGTTGCGGAGCACTCTGAATCCGCTTCCGTCAGGACCCGCTTCGCCGTCGGTCCGGCAGGCCACCGGCTGGCTGACCCGCCACCCGGATCGGCTCAGCGACGACGAACGCACTGAGCTCGAGTCGCTGCTGGAACGCAGTCCCGCCCTGGCCGCCACCCGAGACCTCGTCCAAGGCTTCGCCGAGATCATGATCGAGCGGCGCGGGCGCGACCTCGGCGCCTGGATGACGGCCGTTGACACCAACGGAGATCGGGCATTGCGGTCCTTCGTCGCAGGTTTGCGTCGCGATCTCGATGCCGTCACCGCAGGGCTGACGTTGCCCTACAGCTCCGGCCCTGTTGAAGGACACATCAACCGCATCAAGATGCTCAAACGCCAGATGTATGGACGCGCAAACCTGGACCTGCTCCGCAAGCGCGTCATCCACACCGTATAGCTAAGGCCGACAACAGAATCACGAAAAGTGCGCCAGATCCCTGAAATTCCCCAGTAACGCTCACTGAAATTCCCCACCCGTGTGGCTCCGCCAACGAGGGCGGGTCTCCCTCGATGCTGATGGTCTCTGACCACACATCAGCCAGTCGAAGGAGACCCGCGTTCACATGCTGACATGGGAGGACGATGTGGAAGTACATGCCCTACGTAAACGAGGTTGGTCGATCTCGGCGATCGCCCGCCACACCGGCAGGGACCGCAAGACCGTCCGGGCCTACCTGAACGACGAACGCACCCCTGGAGTGCGTAAACGCCGCGAACCGGACCCGTTCGAACCGTTCGTCGACTACGTCACCTGCCGGTTGTCCGAGGACCCGCATCTGTGGGCTCGCACCCTGTGCGACGAGCTCGAAGAGCTCGGATATCGGCTGTCGTATCCGACGCTGACCCGGCAGATCCGTGACCGCGGACTGCGCCCGGTGTGCGAGGCCTGCGCGACCGCCACCGACCGGGCGAACGCGATCATCGCCCATCCTGCCGGCGAGGAAACTCAGTGGGACTGGGTCGACCTGCCGAATCCACCCGCCTCCTGGGGCTGGGGCGGGATGGCGCACCTGCTGGTCGGCTCCCTGGCGCATTCGGGGCGCTGGCGCGGGATCCTGGCGCCGGCGATGACCCAGCCGCACCTCGTCGACGGCCTCGACCGCGTCAGCCGACGGCTCGGCGGTGTGACGAAGGTGTGGCGGTTCGATCGGATGGCGACCGTGTGCCACCCCGAGTCGGGCCGGGTGACGGCGAGCTTCGCCGGCGCCGCGAAGCACTACGGGGTCGCGGTGGCTATTTGCCCACCCAAGGCAGGGAACCGCAAGGGGGTGGTGGAGAAGGCCAATCACACTGCCGCCCAGCGGTGGTGGCGCACCCTGCCCGACGACGTCACGGTCGAACAGGCGCAGCAGCGCCTGGACGAGTTCTGCCGGCTGCGCGGCGATACCCGGATGCGGGCCACTGCCGACGGCAAGGCCTCGGTGGCGACCGTCGCCGCCACCGAACCGCTCACGGCGCTGCCGGCCACGCCGTATCCGGCGATCCTCACCGAACCCCGGACCGCATCCCGGCAGGCGCTGGTGTCGTACCGCGGCAACCGGTACTCGGTGCCCCCGGAGCTCGCGTCGGCGCAGGTCACCGTCACCCGGGTGCTCGGGGCCGAGGTGATCGACATCGTCACCACCGCGCAGATCACCATCGCCCGCCACCGCCTCGCCCCGGACGGCGCCGGCGTCACGGTCCGCGACCACGGCCATGTCTACGCGCTCGAGCAGGCGGCCATGGCGGCCGCCGGCTCAGCCGGTCGCCCGCACCGCCGCAAGGAACGGATCCCACCCGGGCCCGCCGCGATCGCGGCCGCGGAAGCACTGCGTCGGGGCACCAGCGAGTCGAACATGACGACCTCCGGTGCAGCCGAAACATCCCAGATGCCAACGCCACCGACCGTTATCGACCTGTCCACCTACGAGCGGGCCGCCCGCGGAAGGAACACCCTGACATGAACACCACCCCTGCCGCCGATACTCCTCCGGCGCCGAACACCGCCGCGGCGGCCAGCCTCTACCAACGCCTGCGCGGTCATCTGGCGGTGCTCAAACTGCACGACGCCGCCGAAGCGCTGCCGGCGGTCCTCGACCGCGCCCAGAAGACCAACCTGTCGATGACCGCCGCCCTCGAAGAGCTCCTCGCCATCGAAGTCGATGCGACCGAGGCCCGCCGTTTGGCCGGGCGTTTGCGGTTCGCGTGCCTGCCGACCCCGGCGTCGCTCGAGGACTTCGACCACGACGCCGCCCCGAGCCTGGACCGGAAGTTGATCGCCGAGCTCGGCACCTGCCGCTACCTCGAGACCGCCACGAATATCCTGCTGGTCGGCCCGCCGGGGGTGGGCAAGACACACCTGTCGGTGGGGTTGGCGCGGGCCGCGGTGCACGCCGGGTACCGCACCTACTTCACCACCGCCGCCGACCTCGCCGCCCGCTGTCACCGGGCAGCGATCGAGGGCCGGTGGGCGACGACGATGCGGTTCTTCGCTGGCCCCACCCTCCTGATAATTGATTTATGCCGCCCCCGTAACTATGCCGATGCCGGGCGGCGTTCCGGGTGGGCTGCCCTGTCTTGCAATGACTTGCAGTACTTCGAGTCTGAATGTGCTCAGCATATTCACAGTGCCTCCAGGAACGCGAGCAGCTGATCCGGTGGCCGGTAGCGTCCGGGTGGCGATGTCGACGACGCGAGGTGCGCGAGGGCACGCTCTTTGATCGCGAGGTCGGCGTGCAGGTAGGCGGTGGTGGATCGAACGTCTGCATGCCCGAGCCAGAGGGCAATGACGGTCGTATCGACGCCTGCGTGCAGAAGTGTCATGGCGCAGGTATGCCGGAAGACATGGGGGCTGAGGTGTTTTCCGACCAGCGACGGACAGGACTGCCGAGCTTGTGCGGCGTAGATGTTGACTCTGCGTTGGACGGCATCGACGCTCAACCGTCGGCCGGTCCGAGTGCAGAACGCCGCATCGTCGCGTTGTCCGGCTCGCTCGATCAGCCACACGTTCATGACTGAGCGCACCGATTCCGTCATCGGCACCGACCGTTCTTTGCGGCCCTTGCCTACGCACCGGACGTGTCCGCTCGTTCCGGTGACGACGTCGCCGCAGTTGAGTCCGAGCAGTTCCGAGACCCGCAGACCGGTCTGCATCGCCAACGTCATCAGCGCATGATCACGCCGCCCGGCCCAGGTGCTGCGGTCAGCAGCGGCAAGCATCGCAGCGGCCTCGGGTTCGTCGAGGAAGCAGACGATGGCTTTGTCGAACCGTTTCGGTGGGATCGCCAGGACCTGTGCAATGAGCGCAGCATGCTCGGGATGCCGCAGGGCGGCATAGGAGAACAGCGAGCGGATGGCGGTCAGTCTGGCGTTTCGGGTGCGTGCGGAGTTGGCGCGGTCCTTTTCGAGGTGATCGAGGAACGCGCAGATCGCGTCGGCGTCGAGATCGGTCCAGTCCAACCGTGACGGGGCTCGGTGGGTTCGTTGTTCCATGAACGCCAGCAGCAGCCGCATCGCATCTCGATAGGCGGCGATGGTGTGTTCGCTGGCGCGGCGCTGCGTGCTCAACCGCTCGAGGAAGAACGACTGCACCGTCGGCGCGATGGCGGTCATGAGTTCACCTGCGGCAGGGTTGGTTCGAGCCGTTCTGCCGCCAACGCCAGCAACTGCGGTGCCGCGGACAGATACCAGTAGGTCGATCGTGGGTCGCGGTGACCGAGGTAGGTGGAGAGCCGCGGAAGTCGAGCGGCGACGTCCCCGCCGTCGCGGTACCACTGCAACAGCACTGTCACTGCGAACGTGTGGCGGAGGTCGTGGATCCTCGGCGTCACCGTCGATTGGCGCCCGATTCCGCTGCTGCGCCGTAGGTCTGCAAATACTTCGAACACCGACTCGTAGATCACCCGGCGGCCGGTGAGCGAGACGAAGTAGCTCTCGTTCCCGGGTGTGCGATCGAAGCCCTCGCGTAGGGATGCGTAGCGCGCCAACGCCTCGGTAGTGCTGTCCGAGAGGGGGACGTTACGGGACTTACCGAACTTCGATTCCCGAACCAGCACAACACCGTCGTCCCAGTCGATGTCGGAGCTATCGAGGGTCAACGCTTCCCCGACTCGCATGCCGGTGGCGGCGAGCAAACCGAACAGGGTGGAGTAGGTCGCTGCCCGCCGCGGGGAGGGCAGCGCGGCCGCTGCGCCGAGCAGTGCCGCGATGTCGTCGGAGCTGTAGATGAATGGTGGACGCCACCGGCGGCGACTGGGCAGCAACCCGATGGGCGGCACCTCGGTAGCCGGGTCGATGCCACTGAGGTAGCGAGCGAAGCCTCGGACTGCGCCCATCCGCCGCGGCCAGACCGAGCTCCCGGGCGGTGATGGTGGTTGCTGACACCACGCCAGTGCATCGGCGATGGTCACCGTGGAGTGACCGAGGTCCTCGAGGTAGGTCACAAAGCGCGGCAGGAGGCGCGCTGCGTACGCGAGTTCGTGCCCTAATCGGTTGCGCAGCAGCAGATATTGAGTCAGATGCATCCGCAAGGATGTCGGGTTCTCGGTGGTGGTCATGAGAGGGCTCCCGGCCAGGGCTGAGCGACGGTGCGCAGTGACGCCAGGTCGACTTTGGCGTAGATGGCGGTCGTGGCCAGGTCATGGTGGCGCAGAACCTGGCTGATGTCGGCCAGTGCGACACCCTCGGAGAGCAACGTCGTCGCCACCGAATGCCGAAGTCGGTGAGCCCCTGCCGGTGGGAGGCCCGCGCGTTTACATGCCCGGCGGACGACGTCGCTGAGCAGGTCCGGAGGGATACCTCGGATGGGGGCGCGGTACGTCTGGAAAAGGTGACGGTCCGTGGTGTGGGGTCGGCCGTCTCGGAGATACCCGGCAACCGCGTCGCCGACCTCGTGGGGCAGGGGCAGGGTGTCGAGCCGGCGGGCTTTACCACGCACTCGTAGGTGCCCGGACCGCCAGTCGATGTCGTCGAGTTCGAGTCGCGCTATCTCGATGCATCGTAGACCGAGCATGCTCAGCAACATCAGCATCGCGAAATTTCGAGCTCCCAGAGCTGTGCTGCGGTCGCACGTGTCAAGCAGTGCGTCAACGTCGTCGCGGGCGAAGTAGCGGGGTATCGAGGTCTCACGCCAGCCGGCGACCGGTGGGATCGCGCCGCTGAGCAGGGTCGGGGTCATGCCATGGACGAAGAGGTAGCGCAGGAGTGCTCGCATTTCCGCGACGCGGCCTTTGACGGCACCGACGCTGCATCGCCCCGCTTCAGCGAGGAGATAGCCGCTGACGTCGCTGCCGGTCAACGCCGTTGGGTCGACGCTGCCGGCGTCGGATCCGGTCAGTAGGAATTTTCGCGCTGATCGCTCGTACCGTTGCACGGTCGCCTCGGCGAGGCCGCGATCCTCGATCAACCACCGCCGGTAATCGTCGAGCAGTACCTCGGTGCTGGTCAGTGGGTCGTCCGGCAGCGGCGCGACGACGTGCATCTCGATCAACATGTCGAGCAGGAGCCGCAGTCCTCGCCGATGCGGTGATTGCCGGTAGTCGTCGGCGCGCCGATACGCGAGGAAGCAGTCCATCTGTGTCGCATCGAGATTCGATACCGACATCTCGTTGCTGATCATCCAGCGGTCGAGTTGGCCGAGGACTTTGACCATTCCTCTGATGGTCTCGCTGCGGTAGCCCAATCCACGAAGTAGATCCCGATAGTTCTCGACGAACGGGCTCAGAGGCCCGGTCCTTCTGCGGGTACCTGACATGGCTGTGTCTCCATCCCGGAGCACCGTGCTCCGTCCAGATCAGCATCGATCAGACGGTGGGGCTTATGCCGACATGATCAGCAGGTGATCTCCAACGAACCACCAGGCTGCAGTGCATCCCGTGTTCGCCACAGGACGATGTCGGCATAGTTACGGGGGCGGCATAAAGCGATCTATGTGAACATCGGTATAGGTCGATGAACTGGGCTATCTCCCGTTGCCCGGCGAGGCGGCGTCTGCGTTGTTTCAGGTTGTGGCGCAACGATATCTGAAAACTTCGATCATCGTAAACACGAACCGCAGCGTGGGTGAATGGGGTGAGGTCCTCGGCGACACCACCGTCGCCGCGGCCATGCTCGACCGGCTGCTGCACCGGTCCGTCGTGCTCAACCTCGACGGCGACTCCTACCGTCTCCGCGACCACCACGCCCGCGCCGAAAACCTCCGCAAAGCCACCACCGCAACCCGGCAACCGCTACAGTAAACACCGCTCACAGGTGGGGAATTTCGCCGAGCAGAAGTGGGGAATTTCGCTGAGCCTCGTCAATTCGCCGCGGCCTGAGAGCTTCGCACCTTCTTGACCGGCGTCGGCGGGTGGGTGTGTGCGGTCGGCGGAGGAGCAGCTGGATGCTTGACGCTCTGCAGACGGCCGTTGAGTTGCACGGGCGATTCGTCTGATGTCCAGTCGTTCTGTAGAGACCCCCGACAATTCAGTCTGCTCTCAGCAGGTTCACCACCTACTGCAGTGGTGTATCGAAGGTTTCCCGAACGGCAAATGCGGCACATGCTGACAGTGCGACGATGGCCATCGCATAGAACGCCGGCATCGTTGCGCCAGCGGCCCCGGCCAGCGCGGCCAGCACGACCGGAGTGGGGCCCGAGAACAGCGTGGTCGCGATCTGCCAGCCCAACGACAATCCGGTGTACCGGTTGGCGGTAGTGAATAGCTCGGTAAGGAGCGGGAGCACCGCCGTTACATTGGCTGCCATAAGCGGCGTGACGATGACCATACCCAAGACAGCAAGAGCAATACTGCCATGTGATACCAACAGGAAGGATGGATAGATTACGAGGACAAGCGCGATCGTCGAGGCGATCAACTGTGGGCGGCGACCTACCTTGTCGGTCAGCTTTGCGAAGGGAACGATTGCCAGGCAGTAGGCGGCCAGTCCAGAGAACGTGATGAGTTGGGCATCGGCGGCCTCGAAATTCCCGAATTGCTTCAAAGCTGATGGCATATAGATGAAGTAGACAGCCAGCAAGCTTGCGTTCGTGGCCGCGAGTCCAATTGTGAGTATGACCGTCTTGTAGTCACGTTTGACAGTAGTTGCCAGAGGTTTGTTTACCGCCTTTTCTTGCGAGCTCAGCGCAGCAAAGTGCGGGGTCTCCTCAAGTTTGAATCGGATGTACAGGCCGACAAGACCAAGCGGTAGGGAGAGCAGTAAGGGGATACGCCATCCCCATGAGAGCATGGATTCCTCCGGCAGCATCCGTGTAAGGGAGAGAGCCACGATCGATCCGGTAAGAA